>JAJFTU010000277.1 GCA_021372775.1 bacterium
GAGCTGAGCGGCGAGCCGTCGCGCGCCGCCGACTGCTACGCCCGCGCGCTCGCGGCCGGCGGCCCGGTGGTCGAAGCGCAGGCGGGCCTGGCGCGGCTCGCCCTCGCGCGCGGCGACCTCGCCGCCGCCCGCGCCGCCGTCGAGGCGCTGCTCGCCGCGAACCCGCCCGCCGACGTCGCCGAGCGGGCGCGCGCCGCCCTCGCGCGGCTGGCGGCGGCGAAGTGAGCGGCCGCCGGAGCGTCGCGCCGGAGCGGGGCGATGAACGCGCGCCTGCGGCTCGTTCCGCCGCGATCGACCGCGGAAGCTGGTCCCGGGCGCGGGGCGGGGCGATGAACGCGCGCCTGCGGCTCGCCGCCGCGGCGCTCGCCGCGCTCGCCGTCTTCGCCGCGGGCGCCGCGCGGGCGCAGGAGACGGCGCAGCGCAAGGGGTTCTCCGTGCGGATCGTCGAGCCGAAGCCCGGCGACATCCCGATCGGCGAGACGACGATCCGCGCCGAGGTCACGGCGCCGCGTCCCGGCGACGTCGAGCGGGTCGAGTTCTTCGTGGACGACAAGCTCGTCTACAGCGCCCCGGAGCCGCCCTACCAGGCGGTCTTCGACTTCGGCAAGAAGGGAGGCGCGCGCGTCGTGCGCGTCGTGGCGCGCCACCGCGACGGGCCGGCCGTCTCCGACTTCGTGATCACGCGTTCGACGCAGCTCCAGTACACGGTGGACGTGCGGCGCGTCGTGCTCGACGTCGCGGTGCGCGACGGCGGCCGCCGGCTCGTGCGCGGCCTCTCCGCCGCCGACTTCACGGTCGTCGAGGAGAGACGCCATCAGAAGGTGATCTCCGTCTCGCCGGAGAAGCGGCCGCTGCTCGTCGGCGTCGTGCTCGACGTCTCGGGCTCGATGCGCGAGCGGATGAAGGACGCGCAGGACGCCGCCTGCGGCTTCATCGGCGCGTTGGCCGCGGGGGACAAGGCGTTCGTGGTGGAGTTCGACGAGCAGGCGACGCTGCTCGCCGAGCCGAGCGACGACCGCGCCGCGCTCTGCGCCGCCGCCCGCTCGACCGAGGCGGTCGGCGGCACGGCGCTCTTCGACGCCGTGCACGCCGCCTACCGCGTGGTGCACGAGCTGCCGTTCGAGCGGCGGGCGCTCGTCGTGCTGAGCGACGGCGACGACAACGAGTCCCGCCTCTCCTTCGACGAGCTGCTGCAGCAGGCGCAGCTCAACGACGTCGCGGTCTACGCCGTCGGCCTCGACGTCGGCGCGCTCACTTCGGCGCGCGGACAGCTCCAGCGGCTGGCCGACCTCACCGGCGGCCGGGCGCTCTTCGTGAAGAAGGCCTCCGAGCTGTCCGGCGCCTATCAGGAGCTCGCGGACGAGCTGCGCACCCTCTACCAGCTCGTCTACGAGTCGGACAACAAGAAGTTCGACGGCCGCTTCCTGCCGGTCGCGGTGGAAGTGAGCGGGGCGCGCGGATTCGACGTCCGGCACCGCGCCGGATACCGCGCGGTCGAGCCGTGAAGGACGACGCCGACCGCGGCCGCGGACGGCCGGGAGGAACGCCGTGACCCTGCGGCAGCGGATCGGGCTGCTGATGGCCATCCCCGCGGCGGCGCTGCTCATCCTCGGCGCCATGAGCTACAACTGGACGATGGACAACGCGCGGATCGCGCGGGCGATGGAGGTCAACTTCGCCGCGCTCGACCGCGTCTCGGGGCTGGCGACGCGGGCCCAGACGGCGCGCGCCCGGCGGGACGAAGCCGCGCTCGCGGCCGCGGCGGCCGAGGCCGCGGCGGCGCTGGCCGGCTCGACGCTCGCGCCGGAGCGGATCGCCGAGCGGACGAAGGCGATCGCCGCCGCGGCGGCGGCGAGGCGGCCGTTCGGCGAGCGCGCCGACGCGGTGATCGAGGAGCTGCTGCGCGCGGAGACCAACCTGGCGTCCGAGCCGACGACCTACGGCGGCGGCAAGCTGATCATGCGGCTGCTGCTCTTCGAGTCGGTGCAGGAGCGGGCGTCGCTCCTCGCCTCCGCGATCGACGACGCCGCGGCGGCGCGGGGCGGCGCGAGCGACGCCCTGGCGGCCTTGATGTACGGCCGGCGTCTGGCGCTGGAGAGCGTCCTCCGCTCGCCGCTGCTCGAGGGCGAGGAAGCGGGCGGTTCGGCGCCCCGCGCCTTGCTCGACGGACCGGAGTGGCGCTCGATCAGCCGCTACGTCGGGACGGCGCTGCTGCCGGGCGTCGATCCGCGGGAGCGCGCCGCCGCCGCCGAGGCCCGCGCCGCGGCGGACGCCGTCTCGGCGAAGGTCGGGGCGCTGATCGACGTCGAGCGACGGCGCGCCGCGCGACGCGTGGCGACCGTGCGGAGAACGATCCTGAACCAGCGGGCCGCGTGGGCGACGGCGCTGCTGCTGATGCTCGTCGTCGCCCCCGCCGCGCTCCTCCTGATCTCGCGCGACCTCGCCAAGTCGATCCGGCGCGCCGCCGGCTTCGCCAAGGCGGTCGGCGGCGGCGACTACGGCGCGCGGCTCGACCTTCCGGGCGGCGGCGAGATCGGCGATCTCGGACGGGCGCTCGACGGCATGTCGCGGCGGCTCGGCGAGGCGATCGCGCAGCTTCGTTCGCGCGAGAAGGAGCTCTCCCAGGCCAACGCGGAGCTCGCGGCCGCGCGCGACGAGGCCGAGGCGGCGACGCGGGCCAAGGCGGAGTTCCTGGCCAGCATGAGCCACGAGCTGCGCACGCCGCTCAACGCCGTGATCGGCTTCTCCGCCCTGCTGCTCGACACGCCGCTCGACGCCGAGCAGCGCGACTTCGCCTCGACGATCCGCGCCTCCGGCGACGCGCTGCTGCAGGTCGTGGGCGACGTCCTCGACTACTCCAAGATCGAGGCCGGCAAGTTCGTCTGCGAGTCGATCGGCTTCGACCTGCGGGCGACGATCGAGGACGCGGCGACGCTGGTCGGCGAGCGCGCCGCGGCCAAGGGGCTCGACCTGGCGGTCTTCTTCGAGCCGGGGCTGCCGCCGCGGGTCGTCGGCGATCCGGGGCGCGTGCGGCAGGTCCTGCTGAACCTCCTCAGCAACGCGGTGAAGTTCACCGACCGGGGCGAGGTCGCGGTGCGCGCCGCGGCGCTCCATCCGGAGGGCGCGGCGCCGATCGTGCGGATCGAGGTCCGCGACAGCGGCATCGGCCTCACTCCCGAACAGAAGGGGCGCCTCTTCCAGCCGTTCAGCCAGGCCGACGCCTCGACGACGCGGCGCTTCGGCGGCACGGGGCTGGGGCTCGCGATCTCCCGCCGGATCGTCGAGATCATGGGCGGCGAGATCGGCGTCGAAAGCGAGTTCGGCGCCGGCTCGACGTTCTGGTTCACGCTGCCGCTCGCCGCCGCCGCCGTCCCCGCGGCCGCCGCCGCGCCGCCGCCCGACCTGGCCGGCCGCGCCGCCCTCGTCGCGGCGACGCGCGCCGACGCGCGGCGGATGCTGCGCGATCCGCTGGAGGAGGCGGGGATGCGCGTCGAGGAGGCGGCGACGGCCGAGGAGGCGCTGGACAAGGCCGTCGCGGCCGCCGCGGCCGGGAAGCCGTTCGCCGCGGTCGTCGTCGACTTCGCCGCGGCCGGCGCGGAGAGGCTCGACTTCGCCTCGCGCCTCGCGGCTCGCGTCGGCGGCGGCCCGAAGGCGCTCCTCGTCACGTCGGTCAGCGCGCGCGGCGACGCGCAGCGGGCGCGCGGCGCCGGCTTCGCCGGCTACCTCGTGAAGCCGGTCCGGCGGCAGCAGCTCGTCGAGGCGGTGCGCGAGGCGCTCGTGCCGGGCGAAGGGCGCCCGCTGATCACGCGCCATCTCCTCGCCGAGAAGGCCGCGGAAAAGCGCGCGCGGGTGCTGGTCGCCGAGGACCATCCGGTCAACCAGAAGCTGATCCTGCGGCTGCTCGAGCGGCTCGGCTATCAGGCCGATCTCGTCGGCGACGGCCGGGCGGCGGTCGAGGCGGTCAAGGCCGAGCGGTACGACGTCGTGCTGATGGACTGCCAGATGCCGGTGATGGACGGGTACGAGGCGTCGCGGACGATCTCCGCCGAGCGGGGAGCGCCGCCGATCGTCGCGCTGACGGCGCACGCGCTGGCCGGCGAGCGCGAGAAGTGCGAGGCGGCGGGGATGGTCGACTACCTTTCGAAGCCGGTCCGCCCCGAGGAACTCGCCGAGACGCTGGCCCGCATCGTGCGCAAGGAGCCGGCGCGCTGAACGGCGCCCGGCGGCGGGGGCCGGCGGCGGCGGGGCGGCGAACGAATCGGCTTCGGCGGCTTCGCGCCGACGGCCGTCTCCTTGAGGATCGGGAAGGCGGACGGCGTCCGGATCGCCCGCGCCCTCGGTCGGCGCGGCTTGCGGCCCCGGGCGCGTCGGCTCAGGGGGTCAGGCGGGCCGGCGGCAGCAACTCCTCGAGCGGCGCCGCCGCGCCCTCCGGCAGCGGCAGCATCCGCGCCGCCACCGCCAGCGTTCCCCCGCCCCAGCGGACGCGCGGCGCGGCGAGCCGCGTCCAGCCGGCGCGGTAGAGCGCGAGACGCCACTCCCCGGCGTCGTCCGGGAGGAGGACGGCCCGTCCCTCGGCGTCGGTCGCGGCGCGGAGCGGCTCCGCCGCCCGCCCGACCGGCTCGAGAGCGACCCGCACGCCGGCGAGGGGACGTCCCTCGTCGTCCACGACCGAAACGACCACGCGGGGCGGCCCCCCCTCGCCCGCCGGCGCGGCGATCGGCGCCGGCGCCCCTTGGCCGCCGCGGAGCGCGACGTCCACGACCGCCCGGTACGGGCCGCCGACGGCCAACCCCTCCACCGTCTCCGGGGCGTAGCCGGGAGCGGTCACGACGGCGCGCCAGACGCCGCCCGGCACCGCGTCGAGCGCCAGGAACCCCTGCGCGTCGGTCGCCGTGAGGACGATCGCCGCCGGCGCCTCGCTCCGCGTCGCGACCAGGACGGCGCCCGCGACCGGGCGGCGCCCCTCGCCGCGGACCTCGCCGCGCAGACGGCCGAAAGGCGCGCCCGCCCCCGCCGCCGAAACGACGGCCAGCAAGACGAACGCCGACGCCGGAAATCGCATCGCCCGAAGTATGCCTCCGTGCCCCCCACGGTGAAGCCGAGATTGTTGCAACGGAACGGCGCGGGAGGACCGTTGGCGCGGACCGCCCCGCGCCGGCGCCGACGCGGACGACGCGGAACGCCGGAGGACGTCCGAGGCGGGCGCGTCGCGGTCGCGGAGAGGCCCCGGGGCCGCCGCAACAATCTCGGCTTCACTGTGCAGGGACAGAACAAAGGGGCTGGACCGAGGTGACCAATATTCGTACACTGGACGCGGAGATGCGGTGATGGATCCGCTGCGCGTCGATGGTCTTCCTGTTCGCGCCGCCGCCGGGCTGAAGGAGCTCGCGGCGAGATGGGACGCCCGCGCCTCGGCCGCCACCGTCGTCGGACCGGAAGCCCCGGCGCGCGTCGGCGCCCGGCCCGCGGCCCGCCGCGTCGCTCCCGCTTCCGACAAGACGGAGAAAGGCCGCGCCGCGGCGCAGGGGAGCGCCCGCGGTCCGCGGCGCGCGCCGCGCGAGGCGAGCGAGCGTCAGGAGATCTTCCCCGAAGTGATGGGGTACGGGCCCAACGGCTGGGTCATTCCGCTTCCGGAAGAGGGCGCCTCCTTGGCCGGACGCGGCGTCGATCTCGACTTCTACGCCTGACACCCGTCGATCCCCGTTCAGGCCCCCTGCATCGAGCGGAGCGCGGCGACGATCGACGCCTTGTCCACCGCGCGGATCTGCGCCTCCTCGGCGGTGATCGCGCCGCGGCGCGCCAGGTCCACCAGCGCGTCGTTGAGCGTGACCATCCCGTACTTCTTCCCCGTCTGCATGATCGACGGCACCTGGAACGTCTTCCCCTCGCGGATCAGGTTCGAGATCGAGGGGATGCCGAGCAGGATCTCCATCGCCGCGACGCGGCCGCCGCCGACCTTCTTGCAGAGCACCTGCGCGATCACGCCGCGCAGCGCCTCGGCGAGCATCGTCCGCACCTGCGCCTGCTGGTCGGGCGGGAACTGGTCGATGATCCGGTCCACCGTCGAGACCGCCGTCGTCGTGTGCAGCGTGCCGAAGACGAGGTGCCCGGTCTCGGCCGTCTCGATCGCGATGGCGATCGTCTCGAGGTCGCGCATCTCGCCGACGAGGACGATGTCCGGGTCCTCGCGCAGCGCGGCGCGCAGCGCCCGCTTGAACGACTCGGTGTGCGTCGCCACCTCGCGCTGGTTGACGAGGCAGTTGCGGTTCTCGTGGACGAACTCGATCGGGTCCTCGATGGTGATGATGTGGTCGCGGCGGATCGTGTTGCAGTGGTCGATCATCGCCGTCAGCGTCGTCGACTTTCCCGAGCCGGTCGGGCCGGTGACGAGCACGAGCCCCTTCGTCAGCTTGCAGAGGTCGAGGACCGCCGGCGGCAGCCCGAGCTGCTCCGCGGTGAGGATCTTCGTCGGGATCACGCGGAAGACGGCGCCCGGCCCCTTGCGGTCGGCGAAGACGTTGCAGCGGAAGCGGGAGACGCCGGGGATCTCGTAGGCGAAGTCGGTGTCGTGGATCTCGGCGTACTCGTCCCGGTTCCGCTGGGGCATGATCGCGTCGACGAGGTCGTAGAGCTCCTGCGGGCCGAGGGCCGGATGTTCCTCGATCCGCGCCATGTCGCCGTCCACGCGCAGGATCGGCTTCTCCCCCGCCGAGAGATGAAGGTCGGAGGCCTTGCGTTCGACCATCGTGCGGAAGAGCGCGTCGATCGGCTTGGGCCCGTCGAGCGCGCGGTGCGGCGCGGGCGCCGCGACCGAAATGTGCGGCGCGGGGCGCGCCGTCCTCGGCGCGGCCCCGGGAGTGGCCGCGGCGATCGGCGCGGAGGCGGAGGGCCGGGCGACGGCGCCGGAGACCGCCGCCGGAGCGGGCGGTTCGACGGCGCCGAAGGTCGGCGCCGGAGCGGGCGGTTCGACGGCGGCCGGCGCGGGGCGGAAGGCCGCCTCGAGCGTGGAGGCGTCGACGAAGCGGAACGTCCCGACGAGCGGCGGCAGGCCCGGGCGGAGCACCTCGGCCTCCGCCGCGCCGCTCAGGCGCAGCGCCTCGAGCGCCGCGGGGTCGAGCACCTCGCCGAGCAGCGTCAGCAGCTGCTCGGTGTTCGGCTGCGCGCTGGAGGCGAAACGCTGCCCGCGCTCGGTCAGGAACGCCGGGCGGGCGCCCGACGAGAAACGCAGCTCGTACACCCCCGGCTGCGCGAGGAAAGCGAAGAACTTGTCCAACTGGGCCACGGCGACCTCGCGGCGCGGCGCGCCGTCCCTCGGGCGGGAGAAGCGCGCGGCGCGCCGGTCAATCTAATCGCCAATGGCCCATTCTCCAAGAGGGGGGGGCCCGCGGGGGCCGGCCCGCGCCCCGCCCTCCGCGGCCGCGCGGCGGAGCGGCCGGCCTCCGGTCGGCGCTAGACTGTGGCCCCCGCGGCGCGCCGCCGAGGACGCCCGCGGCCAAGAGAGGAGACCTCGACGATGCGTCTCGCCCTGCTCGTTCCGTTCGTCCTGTCGGCCGCCCTCGCGGCGCCGGCTCTCGCCCAGACCCCCGCCAAGCCCGCCCCGGCCAAGCCGGCCGCCGCGGCGAAGCCCGCCGCCGCCAAGCCGGCCCCCGCGAAGCCGGGCCAGGCGGCGAAGGCCCCGGCCCAGATCCCGAACCATCCGTTCGAGGCGGACATCGTGACCAACCGCGGCACGATCACCGTGCAGCTCTGGCCGGACAAGGCCCCGAAGACCGTGGCCAACTTCGTCGCCTACGCGAACGACGGCTTCTACGGCAAGACGATCTTCCACCGCGTCGTGCCCGGCTTCGTGATCCAGGGCGGCGGCTACACCGCCGACGGGTCGGAGAAGGCGACCAAGCCGCCGATCCGCCTCGAGGCCGGCGAGTCGAACAAGAAGTACACGCTGGCCATGGCGCGCACGCGCGACCCCCACTCCGCGACCTCGCAGTTCTTCGTCAACCTCGACGACAACGCCGAGGCGCTCGACCCCGGCGCGCGCGGCCCCGGCTACGCGGTCTTCGGCCGCGTCGTGCGCGGCATGGACGTCGTGGAGGCGATCGCCAAGGAGCCGACGCAGAACTCCGGCGGCGCGTTCACCAACGCCCCGGTCAACCCGGTGGTGATCGAGAAGGTCGTCGTCCGCTTCTGAACTTCCGCGCGGGACGCGGGCGGGCCGGAGCGTCCGCCCGCGCTCCCCGTCGCCGTCAGCGGGTCAGGTCCACCAGCTCGACGCCCAGCTCCCGCGCGAAGTCGCCGATCCGCGCGTCGCGGTAGAACTCGCCGTAGCAGATCCGGCGCACGCCGGCGTTGACGAGCAGCTTGAAGCAGTTGAAGCAGGGGCTGGCGGTGACGTAGATCTCGCCGCCGTCGATCCGCACGCCGTTCCGCGCCGCCTGCGCCACGGCGTTGGCCTCCGCGTGCACCGTGCGCACGCAGTGGTCGTTCTCCATCAGGTGCCCCGCCTCGTCGCAGTGCACGGACCCGCGCATCGAGCCGTTGTAGCCGGTGGAGAGGATCGCGCGGTCCCGCACGATCACCGCGCCGACGTGCTTGCGGTCGCACGTGCTGCGCGTGGCCACTTGGCCGGCGATGTTCATGAAGTAGTCGTCCCAGTCGGCGCGCGTCTGTGCCATGCCCTTCGTCCCCTCCGCCCTCACTCGCGGTTGCGGCTCCACTTCGGGTGGGTGATGTCGTACTTCTGGATCTTGTAGTTCATCACGCGGCTCGAGACGCGCAGGAAGCGGGCCGCGTCCTTCTGCACCCAGTCGTTCAGGCGCAGCGCCTCGAGGATGACCATCTTCTCCAGCTCGTCGATGTCGATCCCGTCGGGCGGCAGCCGGACGATCGCCCCCAGCCGCCCCGGCGTCTCGGCCGCCCCCTGCTCGGCGCCGCCGACCGTCAGGTCCTTCGCCTCGAGCTGCGTCCCGTCGGCCATCAGCACGGCGCGCTCGACCGCGTTCTCGAGCTCGCGGATGTTCCCCGGCCAGTTGTGGCGCAGCAGCGCGCGCACGGCGGTCGGCGCCATCCCGCGCACCGGCTTCTTGAGGTCGCGGGCGAACTTCTCGAGGAACGAGGTGGCCAGCGGAACGACGTCCTCCTTCCGCTCCCGGAGCGGCGGGAGGTTCACGGTGACGACGTTCAGCCGATAATACAGATCCTCGCGGAACTCGCCCTCGGCGATCGCCTTCTCCAGGTCGCGGTTCGTCGCGGCGACGACCCGCACGTCGGCCCGGATCGTCCGCGTCCCGCCGAGCCGCTCGAACTCCCGCTCCTGCAGCACGCGCAGCACCTTGGCCTGCGTGCCGGGGGACATCGTCCCGATCTCGTCGAGGAACAGCGTCCCTTCGTTCGCCAGCTCGAACCGCCCGATCCGCTGCCGGTCGGCGCCGGTGAAGGCGCCGCGCTCGTGGCCGAACAGCTCGCTCTCCAGCAGGTTCTCCGGCAGCGCGGCGCAGTTGACCTTGACGAACGGGCCGTCCTTGCGCGTCGAGTGGCGGTGGATCGCCTGCGCGATCAGTTCCTTGCCCGTCCCCGTCTCGCCGAGGATCAGCACCGTGGCGTTGGACGGCGCGACCTTGGCGACCATCTCGAAGACCCGCTTCATCTGCGGCGATTCGCCGACGATGTCGTCGAACCGCCCGACGATCTCGCGCCGGTCGAACTCCTGCAGGCGGGAGAGGAGGCGCCGGTGCTCGAGCGCCCGCTGCGCCTTGAGCTCGAGCTCCTCCAGCTGGAACGGCTTCTGAATGTAGTCGTAGGCGCCGAGCTTCATCGCCTGGACGGCGCCCTCGACCGTGCCGTAGGCGGTCATCATGATCACCGCCGTCGAGTCGTTGACGAGGCGCACGCGGCGCAGCAGTTCCAGCCCGTCGCATCCCGGCATCCGATAGTCGGTGATCACCAGGTCGAAGACCTGCTCCTCGATCGCCTTCAGCGCCGCGGCGCCGTCGTCGGCCTCCGAGACCTCGTGGCCCGCGTCGCGGAACGCCTCGGCGATCCCCTCCCGCAGGTGGCGTTCGTCCTCGGCGACGAGCAGCTTGCGCATCGCTCCTCCCGCTTCCCGTCACTCGAGCGGGAGGCGCGGCAACCGCACGCGGAACGTGGTTCCCTTG
>JAJFTU010000278.1 GCA_021372775.1 bacterium
CGGGCTCGGACCCGACCGGGCAACGGGTCCGCGCCCGCCCCCTCCGTACGACGCGCCTTCGCGCGTTGCATGGCGCGTCGGCCCGACGGCGCGTAGGGGAGGCTGGCGCGCCCCGATGATCGTTGCCGCGCTCAAGACTCCTCCGCGCCTGCCTCCCGGCGTGGACCCACGCAAAGAAGCGCCCCGATGATCGTTGCCGCGCTCAAGATTCCACCGCGCCTGCCTCCCGGCGTGGACCACGGGAAATCGGTTTGTCGTGGACGTCAAGGCGCATGCGTTCTTGATCGGCGGTGTCTCGAACATCAATTCCCGCGCGTGCTCGATGGACGGCGCGTCGTGCGAAGGGGGCGGGCTCGGACCCGACCGGGCAACGGGTCCGCGCCCGCCCCCTCCGTACGACGCGCCTTCGCGCGTTGCGTGATCGTGCGTGAGGTTGCGCGTGGACGACGGTGCTCGGCGGGGCCGGGCGACGAGATGGGGAGGCTCTGCGGGAATCGTCGATGCACGGCGCGAGAAGCGACGTGCCGTGCTCGACGGATGGAGGTCGGCCGTCGAGGGGGGGGCCGGCGATACCCTTGAGTTCTAGGGTTCGACGGCCCACCCCTCGACGACCGACCGACGACGTGAATAGGCACGCGGGTCTTGCGGGCGAAAGGCAAGGAGTCGCGCGTCGCGGCGCGGGAGGCAGGCGCGGAGGGATCTTGAGCGCGGCTGCGAGCGTCGGGGCGCGCCAGCCTCCCCTTCGGCGTCGCTAATGCGAGGGAGCGCAGGCCGCGACGTCGCGCAAAAGGCCCTCCGGCGCCTTGGCCCCGAGCTTTTGCGCCGCCGCGAGGCGGGTCTTCGCCTCGTCGCAGCGCCGCTGCTTCAGCGCGAGAACCGCCAGATTCAGCTGCACCGGCGCGAAGTCGGGCCGCGCCGCCGCCGACGCCTCCCAACTCGCGCGCGCGTCGTCGAGCATCCCCAGCCGGAACTGCGCGTTCCCGATCAGAAAGTCGAATTCCGCCGGAACGCCGTCGCGCCGCTCGGTCCCCGGCGCGTCCGCCCGCCGGTTCTCGTCGATCCGCTTGTCGAGCGCCGCCCCCTGCGTGTTGCGGTAGTTGTCGGTCACGTGCATCTGCGGATTCTGGAGCTGCGTCTTGTCGTCGCGCGCCTGGTCCTCCGCCATCCGCTTCTGGTAGTAGCCGGCGTCGGCGTCGTCGGCGCGCTTCTTGACCAGCTCGACGTAGGCCTTCTTCGCCGCGACGTAGTTCTCGAGCGCGGCCTTGAAGTCGCCCTTCTTCATCGCCGCGTGCCCGAGCCCGGCGAAGGCGTCGGGGTGGTTGGGGACGTTCTTGAGCGCCTCGCGGTAGTCCGCCTCCGCGCCCGGCACGTCGCCCGCCTTGAGCTTCGCCGCGCCGTCCTGGCAGAGCTTGGCCGCGCGCGCGGCCTCGGTCTTGGTCTGCGCCGCCGCCGGCGCCGCCAGCAGCAAGCACGCGAAGAGAACAGCCCATGCGCGCATTGGTCCCGCCTCCTCAGTCCTGATGATATTGCGTCCGGGCCCGCACCGTGAAGCGCCCGTCCTTGGTCCGCAGGTCGATCCTCTTCGTCCCCGGCTTCCCCTTCGGCGGGGCGAAGGCCAGGGCGTACTGCGCCGAGAGGTCGGCGCGGATCGCCTCGAAGACGCTGCCCAGCTCGGCGAGCCGCTCGAGCTCGAAGGCCCGGCCCCCGCTCTCCTCGGCGAGCTGCCGCAGGTCGCGCCGGCCCTCGTCCGGGTCGCCGACGTGGATCGCGCCGATGGTGTAGATCAGCACGTCGGCGCGCCGCGCCGCCTCGACGACCTCGTCGAGCGAGGCGACGCTGCGCTCGTCGCGGCCGTCGGAGAAGAGGACCATCGCCTTGCGCGTCTTGACCCGCGAGAGGTCGCCGATCACCTCGATCGCCGCGTCGTGGAGCGCCGTGCTGCCCCCCGCGGCCAGCCCTTCGAGCGCCTTGCGCGCCGCCTCGTGGTCGGCGGTCGGCGGCAGCAGCAGCCGCGTGTTCTCGTTGAAGGTGTAGAGCGCGGCGACGTCCTCCGCGTCGAGACGGCCGAGGAAGCGCCGCGCCGCGGCCTCGATCAGCGCGAGGCGGTCGGCCATGCTGCCGCTCGCGTCGAGCGCGAGCGCGATCGTCGGCGCGGAGGCCTTGGGGGAGAAGCCGGCGATCGGCACGCGCTCGCCCTCGACCCGCAGCTCGAAGTCGTCCTTGCCCAAGCCCGGCGCCGGTTTGCCGTCGCGGTCGAGCACGACGGGGAAGAGCTGCACGCGGGAGACCTCGACGCTCTCGCCGAGCCCCTCGATCCGCGGCGGGCGGATCTCCGCCCGGCCGACGGCGCTCCCTTCGGCGAAGGCGACGGCGACGAGCGGCGCGCCCATGTCGCGCGGCGCGACTTCGGCGACGAAGCGCCAGGCGGGCGCCCGCGCGACGCCGATCAGGGCGCCGCCGCAGTAGACGTCCACGCGGTCCACGCGCGGCCGCGCCGCGGCGACGGCGACCTCGAAGACCGTCTCGCCGACGACGATCTGCCCCGCCTTGGGCGCGACGAACCGCACCGTCGCCGGTTCGGCGCCGGCGGCGACGCCCGCGGCGAGGGCGGTCAGAAGTCCCGCAATCGGTAGTAGCGGCGTTCCACGCATTCGCGCAGCACCTCGTCGAAGGGGCGGCCGCCGAATCCGTCGAGCGCGCGGACGACAGCGCGCCAGTCGCGCAGGTCGGCCGGGTCGGCGAAGGCGGCGATCCGTTCGGCGGTCAGGTGAAACAGCTCGGCGCCGGTCGCGGCCGGAAGCCGCCGACGCCCCAGTTCGGCCACGACGGCGAGGCGGGCCTCGAAGGCGATCCGCGCCGAAAGACGGTCGGGAATCCCCTCGACGGCGAGGCGCTCGAACGGCGCCGGGCGCAGTTCGTCGCCGGTCGCGTCCACGACGCCGTCGTCGGCGAGGGCCTCGACGAGCGCGGCGAGCAGCGCGCCGCGGCGGCCGCGCTTCGCCGCCTCCAGCGCGGCGCGGCGCCCGCCCAGCAACTCGGGCCGCGCCGCCCCCGCCTCGTCCCCTTCGAGCGCGCCGAGGGCGATCGCCGTCCGCTCGAACGGCGAGACGACGTCCAGCCCGGCGGCGAGCCGCGCGGCGCGCGCCGCGGGAAGCCGCGCCGCGACGAACGCCGCGGCCGCCTGGTCTCCCGCCGCCGCCGCGGCGAGGATCGCGCGCCCGGCGTCGTCGGCGAGGCCGGCCGCCGCGGCCAGGTCGTCGCCGCAGCGGGCGAAGGAAAATCGGCGCGAGGCGACGAAGAGATCGCGCGCGGTGTCGATCGCCGCGCGGCGGCCGGCGCGCGTGCCGGCCGCCGGGGCGGGGAGGCGGAACGGCGCGAGCGGCGACGCCGCGTCGGCCAAGGCGCCGTAGAGGCGCGGGCCGCCGTCGCCCTGCGGCAGGAAGCCCGCGGGCCGCCAAGCGTTGTCGATCGAGTCGTCGCCGCGCGCGTTGCCGGGGAAGAGGCGCCGCGTCGGGGCGTAGCGGCCGAACAGCGCGGCCTCGGCGCGGGAGTCGGGCGCGTAGGCGCCCATGGCGTGCGAGAAGACGAGCGCGACGAGCAGGTCGGAGACGCGCGCGGCCTCCTCGGCCCTCTTGCGCTTCTTCCCGCCGCCGTCGCGCGTCGCGAGCGCGTCCACGCTCGGCAGTCCCGCCCGCTCGAGCCGCTCGGACGTGGCGCGCGCGAGCGTCTCGGCGCGCGCGGCGCAGTAGGAGACGCCGTCGAGACGGAAGCAGTGCGGCTCGGCGTCCGGGTCGAGCGCGCCGAGCAGGCGGCGCTCGCGCGGCCCGCGTCCCGGCGCGCCCGCGCCGCGCGCGGGGAGCGAGTCGGCGAGGTCGCGCAGCCAGACGGCCGTCGCGCCGATTTCCCCCTTCGCGGGGTGCGCGTCGATCCAGCGGCGCAGCGCCGTCGTCCGCGCGGCGGCGGGGAGCGCGCCGGCGCGGGAGACGAGGCGCAGAACTTCGAGCCCCGCGTCGAACGACGCGGTGAGCGCGCGCTTCGACGGCCCTTCGGCGAGCCGGTCGATTTCGTCGAACCGCTTGAGCAACGCCGCGGCGAGCGCGGGGTCGCGCGGCGCGACGTCGGCGACGACGTCGAGCGCCTGCGGGAAGCGGTCGGCGGCGGGCGCGAGGAGGCCGAGCCCCTCCGCGGTGAAGACCGCCGGCGCGCGGCGCGCGAGGGCGAGCAGGCGGATCGCCCGCGGGGCGGCGAAGCGCGGCCCGCCGCGCACCGTGACGCGCAGGCGGAGCGCGTCGGCGACGAACGCCGCGGCGTCGTCGGACGGCGCGAGGCCGCGCGGCGCGGGCTCCGGGCGGCCGAGCGGCAGCGCCCACCGCCAGGCCGCGATCCCCCCCGGAAGGGCGAGGCCGCGTTCGTCGGCGAACGGCGCGAGCGCGGAAAGGAGTTCGTCGAGCCCCGGCGACGAGGAGCGGGCGCGGTCGAAGCGGACCAGCGGGGCGGCGTCGGCGACGGCGGAGTCCAACGTCTCGAGCGAGGTCGCGG
>JAJFTU010000279.1 GCA_021372775.1 bacterium
CCTGGTCATCATGCCGATCATCCCTTCCCTCGCCGCGGACGCTCGGGCGTCTCCGCGGCGACAGTCTCAGGGCTCTCCCCGGGACTTGAGGACCGGCAAGACTTACTGGAATTGGACCGGCAAAACTTTCCGGAACCCACAAAGTCCAACCGCGATCACGTGCGGAGCATCTGGCGGCTGCTTGTGGTATCGATCAGCTCTTTCCTTTTGGCGGTGGGGTGGAGTGCGGTGACCGCCGTTGTACTCCTTCAATGACGGCGCTCGGGCTTGGAACAGGCCGCGGCTGCGGCGGAGCTGGTTTTGGCGCGGGCGGCGGCACCGGCCGCGCGCTCTTCGGTTTCCTGTCTGGCATCACAATCTCCGTCTAGGTTTGCAGGCACTGTCCGGTTCCGGAGCGCTCCACGAGGGAGCCGCCCCATCCATCGACGCCTGTCACCGAGTGGAATCCACCGATCGATGAACCGCGTCATGTCCCTTAGACGTGGGCTTTCCCTGTACCTTGCCGTTCATGCAACGATGCGGCACGAACAGGTCCCTTCGCTCGAGGTCTGTCATCAGTTCCTGGAGGACTCCCGGTTTAGTCAGACCAAGTCTCGCCATCGCTTCCTCGTTGCCGACAGCGGCGTTCTTTCCAATCGCGGGACACCTCTCGACCAGGATTCGGAGAAGTTCGTCTGCCATGGCCTGTTTCTGCGGAAGCGTCATTCGGAGCGCCTCCTCCACGACCTCGGTGGTCAGGATCGGGACACGCCCTGCGTCGTTCTCTTTATGGATCATGCGGGTGAGTTTGGCCTTGTCCATCGGCGTCTGCAGCGCGGTCGCTACGGCCATGGGAGACTCGTTCGGAATCCGGAATCGGCCGCAGACACAACACTCGGTCCGGTTCATCTCTTGGCCAGAATCGGCTGTGACGTGGGTTTCGGACCTTTGGCAGATCGGGCAAGATCCACTCATTTCGATTCCTCCAATGACGCACCGGGCATCTCCTTCCGTTTTCGTCGGCGAAGAGCCCCGAATCGACGCACGGTCGTCTCACGGCTGCTGAACGGGATACTCAAAGTGCGTTGTAACGTTCGTGGACTTCTTGTTGCCGCTGATGAGGGCGATGTAGACCTCCACCGACTTGAACTGCGCCTTGACGGGCACCACTGACGTCAATGTGACTTCGCCCATGCCCCTCGGGACGTCCTTCTGCGCTTGGTCCTGGTCCTTGACCACAACTGGACGGTGCTGTTCGTTCTGGACGACCAACACCACAGTCCCGGAATCGGCAGTCTGGAGGTTGTATTTGGCGGTCACCGCGATTTCGACTTGGCGGCCCGCGACAAGGGGCGAGCCGGGGTGTGGCGCCGCCTCGAGCAGGACTATCGAATCGCTCGAGGCGGCGTTGGCTCCTGCGCACGCCGCGACCGCCAATCCAACGGACAGAGACATGACGAGCCTGGGAATCCAAATTCTCATCGTGCAGATCTCCATCGAAACGCTGTGGTGATCGGGCAACCTCACCGCCGGGCCGCGCATTCAAGGGCGCGGCCCGGCGTCCAACAGATCAGCCGGCGATAACGCAGAGAATCACGATCAACCAGAACATCCAGCCGGGAATCCACGTGCAGTCATTGCCTCTGCACAAATAGGATCCTCGGCGCGCCGGGACGTTGCCCGTATTCGACGATGTGTAGGTCTGGCTCGACAAAACCGTGTAGCCGTTGGACTGCACTGCGGCTTGGGCGAGAGACCCAAGCGAATCCGGGAATCCGGCTTCAAGCGTCGCGGCAGTCGTCGGCGACATTCTGGCGTGAATCCTCTTGGCCATGGCGATGAAGTCCGAGGGCTGGCCGTTCTGCGCAATGTCTTCCTGAATGAGCTGGGTCACTTCCTGCATCGCCTGCGCCCGCTGCAACACGTTGGTGGGCTGCGTCGGAGGCTGAACGACCGGCGCGTTCGGCCCGTCGACGCTGGACGTCGGCAGTCCCGGATCGGGTTGGGTCGTGGGGTTGAGCTCGGCAAAAGAGACGGGAACGAAAGCGATTGCCGCTGCGAGCATGATTGCTCCAAACAAGACGCTCTTCTCGGTTCTCATCGTTTTCCCCCTGAAATGACATGCCTCACAACAACGAACAAACGACTCGCGTCGACGCTTGGGCTACTTCTACTCCTGCTTCTAGTGCGAAATGGCGCGTCTAACGTTGTAAATTTGCGCGTAAACAGCGCCGGCCCGCCCAAGGACACTCTCGCGGACGGCCGCGGTTTTGGAGACGTCGCCGCCGTTTCGAGACCAAGCGGCAGTGCATTCTCGTTCTGCGCCCGAATAAACCGAAGCCCCCGCACCGGGGGTGGGCGGGGGCCACGGGCACTGCAGGTCGGACCGGGAAGCGGGCGGGGGGAGTTGCCTGCCGCCGCGGCCCTTGATGCCCCGAAGTCTGCGCCGAACCCGGGTCGGCTTCAACGAAGATCCCCGGGGGCCGCTGCCGGAGCGGGACGCGCGCCCGTTCCACAAGCCGCTTCCGCGTCGGCCGACCGGCGCCCTACAATCGGGTCCTCGGCGAAGGATGCGCCGCAGGGGGAGGGGGCGATGCCTCGGATCGACTTGTCGGAACGCGAGGGGACGGCTTCGAGGATCGGACGTTGGGCGACGACGGCGGCGCTGGTCGTCGCGACGCTTCTCGCTATCGGAGCCAAGGACGCCCGGGCCGAGGTCTTTCAAGGAATCCACGAGCTCACGACCCTCGCGGAACTTCGGGAGATGTTCCCGAACGCCAAGATAGAGGAACTGAAACCCGCTGGGCAGAAGCCCGATGAGGTCAGCTACGTTGTTTCGGGTCCGGGGATTCCCGGGACCATCGGGGTCCATTTCGTGAAGTCCGATCTTCCATGGGCGCCGCCCGAGGAGTGTTGGGCGGCCTTGTGGGTCCGGTGGGTTCCGGAGTCTCCGCTTCCTCTCAAGCGGTTCGTGTCCAAGTACGGACCTCCGGACGAGGCCGGCTATGACGACAACATGCAACCGTATCGGTGGTGGAAGAAGATCGGGGTGTCGGTTAACCTGACCGACGACGAGGCGCGAGTCACGTTTGTCGACTTCACTTTCACGAATGAAGAGTTCGTGGCCGGGTTGAAGATCCGCCAAGCGCGGTTGATGAAGTACGAGACGCCGCCGCCCGCCAAACCGAAGAACTAGCGCCGCGTCCCCGCCCGCTCGCCAGCAGCCCGCCTGGGGCCCCTGAGTGCCCTCGGGAGGCGCCGACGGGCCGCGCCCGGGCGTTGGGCGCCGGCGATCCGACGTGGCTCGGAACGGCGCCTGCGGGCTCCTGCGGGGCCAAGGCCCGCGTCCGTCGTCAATGCGTTCGTGGCCTCGGTTCCGCGCGCGCGATCGGCACGACGACGCCGCGTCCGACCGAACTCCGTTCGGTCGTTTCGCCTTCGTCGATACCCGCAGACCCGGAATCTGCGGGCTCGGGCCAGTCTCCGCAAGTTCCTGACAGCGCGTCACTTGCGAGCTCGAAGAGCGCGCCCCAAGGGCAGACTCTTAATCTGCGGGTTCGGGGTTCAAGTCCCCGGCGGCTCACCATCTTCCGTCCCCAATCCAGAACTTTCGCCGAACGAGACAATGGAAGGCGGAAGCTGTCTTCGCGTCTCCGAATCACGATGAAGAGCAGATCCGGGCGCGAGGTGCCTCCTGCGCCGCAAGGGTGGCCCGCGGGCGTGAGTCCGGTGCCCGCGCGGACGCTCGCGATCGCGGCAAGCCGTTAGAATCAGAGGGCCTCTTGGAGCTCTTCTGATGCGGGTGCTTGCGGTCTGCGCTTGCTCGCTCGCCGGCTTCGCGCCGGTCGTGGCCGCGCCGGAGACGGCGTGCCGGGGACTGGACGAAGCGACGAAGCGCGTCGTCTCGTACTTGGTGGACAACCGCTATCTCGACGTGTTGAGGATTGTCGTCCACGATCCGGCCGACGAGCGGCCGGAGTTGCGCATGTTGGCGGCCAACCGGGCGAAGGTCGTGCCGTGTCTGCTGGAGATCTACACGTCCGGCCCGCTCAAGGCGGGGGTCTGGAAACACGCCGGACCCGCGCCGGCCGACGGCCGCCGACTGATCGACGTCATTCGGCGGGTGGACCCGGAGACGGGGCGGCGCCTGTATCGGGAGCGGCGGCAGGGCGCCCCGCGCGGTTCGTCGGAATGGGTTGCGAGCACGCTCGCGTTTGCGCGTCTCGGCGAGGCGGACGTGTTGCCGGACGTCGCGTCCTATTTGGAGAACGTCGCGGCGGCCGACGCCGAGAGCCAACGGCGGGCCGCGGGGTTCGTGGACGAGGCGCTTGACGTGCTCGCGATGCGAAACTACGTACCGGCGCTTCCCGCGCTGAAGAAGCTCGAACGGTCCCGGCCCTTGGATCCGTACGTGCCGGTCTACGTGGCCCAGTTGGAGGGAGACGCGGACCTTCTGCGGCTGTATGCGGGGACGGTGGAGCGCCGGTACGTGGCGCTGAAATGTCTCGTCTGGATGGGGCGTCGCGACATCGTGCAGAAGCTGGCCGACGCGCCGGAGTACCCGTTTCACGACGAAGCGCGGATGATCTTCAACAACCAAGAGTGGTAGGCAAGGCACCCGCGTCGTTACGCGCATCAGCAGGCCTATCGAGCGAAGCCGGGCCGGCTCTCCCGAAGAGCGAAGACCGGCCCCGTTCGTTCGCCGAGCCTCCCCTCAGGACTCGTTCGGCCGAAGGCCGAAGTACCGCCGCCCGAGCCGCAGCGAGACGTTGACCAGCCCGATCAGCGCCGGCACTTCGACGAGCGGGCCGATGACGGCCGCGAACGCCGCGCCGTGGTGCAGCCCGAAGGTCGCGATCGCCACCGCGATCGCCAGCTCGAAGTTGTTGGACGCGGCGGTGAACGAGAGGGTCGCGGTCTGGGCGTAGGTCGCCCCGAACTTCCGGCTCAGGAAGAACGAGACGAGGAACATCGCGACGAAGTAGATCAGCAGCGGGATCGCGATCCGCACGACGTCGAGCGGCAGCTGGACGATGTACTCCCCCTTGATCGAGAACATCACCACGATCGTGAACAGCAGCGCGACGAGGGTGATCGGGCTGATCTTCGGGATGAAGCGGGCGTGGTACCACTCCTTGCCGCGGGCCCGCACGAGGACGAAGCGGGTCAGCATCCCGGCGAGGAACGGGATCCCCAGATAGACGAACACGCTCTTCGCGATCTCGCCGATCGTGACGGCCACCGCGACGCCCTTCAGCCCGACCCACGTCGGCAGGACGGTGATGAAGACGTAGGCGTAGACGGAGAAGAACAGCACCTGGAAGATCGAGTTGAACGCGACGAGCCCGGCGCAGTACTCCGAGTCCCCCTTCGCCAGCTCGTTCCAGACGAGCACCATCGCGATGCAGCGGGCGAGGCCGATCATGATCAGCCCGACCATGTACTCCGGCTTGTCCCGCAGGAACGTGACCGCCAGCGCGAACATCAGCGCCGGCCCGACGAGCCAGTTCTGGACGAGCGACAGCGCGAGGACCTTGCGGTTGCGGAAGACGCCGCCCAGCTCCTCGTAGCGGACCTTCGCCAGCGGCGGGTACATCATCAGGATCAGCCCGACCGCGATCGGGATCGACGTCGTGCCGACGCTCGCGCGGTTGATCGCCTCCACGAGGCCGGGGAAGACGTACCCGGCGCCGACGCCGACGCCCATGGCGAGGAAGATCCAGAGCGTCAGGTAGCGGTCGAGGAACGACAGGCGGCCGATGATCGACGTTTTGTCGGCGGTCAACGCGAGGCTCCTTTCTTGGTCGAACGCTTCGGGACCGGGCACGGATCGGCGCCCTTCCCGCGCCGCCACGCGGCGAGCTTGCGGTCGATGTCGGCGACGGCGGCGGCGTCGGTCAGGGCGGGCAGCAGGTCGAGGACGCGCCGCTGCCGCGGCCCCGGCCGGTCGGCGATCCGGTAGTGGACCCACGCGCCGACGCGCCGGTCCTGGACGAGCCCCGCCCTCCGCAGCGTCTGCAGGTGCCGCGACGCCCGCGACTGGGTCACCCCGAGCACCCGCTGGATCTCGCAGACGCACATCTCGCCGTGCCGCTGGAGCAGCGCCAGCATCCCGAGGCGCGACGGGTCGGCGAGCGCGGCGAAGAAGTCGCCCAGCTCCCTGAAGGTCTCCGCGGCTTGCGGCGCCGGCTCGTCCACGACGGCCCGCGATCGCTTGGCCATGCCCGCTCTCCCCATCGGCCGCTCGTCCCCGCGGCGCCGTCGCCGCGGCCGCGGGACGGCGGGGGGTGGCGCCCCGCCGCCGCCGAACATATGCTCTTAGGCGCATGAGCGCAACGCCGTCCGCTCCCTCGGCGATGGAGGCCCGCATGAAGATCGAAGTCCTCGGCCCCGGCTGTTCCCGGTGCGCCGCGCTCCACGAAAACGTGCTCGAGGCGGTCCGCGGCGCCGGCGCCGCCTGCGAGGTGGAAAAGGTCACCGACATGCGGCGGATCGCTGCCACCGGCGCGATCTCCACGCCGATCCTCGTGATCGACGGCGAGGTCAAGTCGGCCGGCCGCGTCCTTTCGCCCGACCAGATCAAGCAGTTCCTGGGCTGAGAGGCGCCGCATGGCCGACCGCACCGCGACCCGCGGGACCGAGCCGCGCCGGCGCCTCGCGCTCGGCCTCGGCGCCGCGGCCGCGCTCTGGCTCCCGCTCTACCTCGTCCTGCAGCCCGCGGCGCGGGCGCTGGCGTACCGCGTCCTGCCGCTCAGCGAGGGGACGCGTCTCGGCGCGGCCGTCGAGTTCTTCGCCTTCGAGACGCCGAAGGTGCTGCTGCTCCTCGTCGCGGTCGTCTTCGGCGTCGGGATCGTGCGCACCTTCTTCACCCCCGAGCGCACCCGCCGGATGCTCGCCGGCCGGCGCGAGGCGACGGGAAACGTGCTCGCCGCGCTGCTCGGGATCGTCACCCCGTTCTGCTCCTGCTCGGCCGTGCCGCTGTTCATCGGCTTCGTCGCCGCCGGCGTGCCGCTCGGCGTGACGTTCTCGTTCCTCGTCTCCGCGCCGATGGTCAACGAGGTCGCGCTGGTCCTGCTGTTCGGGCTGTTCGGCTGGAAGACCGCGGCGCTCTACGCCGGAACCGGCGTCGTCGTCGCGATCGTCTCCGGCTGGACGATCGGCCGGCTGAAGATGGAGCGGCACGTCGAGCCGTGGGTCTACGAGACCGCCGCCCGCGCGGCGGGGGCGTCGTTCGACGAGCGGCTTGCCTGGCCCGACCGCCTGCGGGCCGGCCTCGAGGCCGTGCGGGAAATCGTCGGCAAGGTCTGGCCGTACGTCGTCGCGGGGATCGCCGTCGGCGCCGGCATCCACGGCTACGTGCCGGAGAACTTCATGGCCGGGGTGATGGGCAAGGACGCATGGTGGGCCGTTCCGGTCGCCGTGCTGCTCGGCGTGCCGATGTACTCGAACGCCGCGGGGATCATCCCGATCGTGCAGGCGCTGCTGGGGAAGGGCGCCGCGCTCGGCACGGTGCTGGCCTTCATGATGGCGGTGATCGGGCTCTCCGCGCCGGAGGCGGTGATCCTGCGCAAGGTGCTGCGCCCGCGGCTGATCGCCGTGTTCTTCGGCACGGTGGCGCTGGGGATCCTGTTCGTCGGCTATCTTTTCAACGCGATCTTCTGAGGAGGGCCCGCCGATGTGGTCCGCGCGCCTGACGTCCGCCTGGGTCCGCCAGTACATCCGGGACCGCGGCGGCGCGATGTACATCCTGGAGCGGCTCGGCGTCGTCGGCTGATGAAACGCCTTTAGAGGCCCGGTGGGTCTCTTCGAGCCGCAGGACGACGAATCCGCTCGGCTGACTGAATTGGTCTGCGGCGGGGACGACGCCGGCCTGCGCGTCTTCGTGGACGAGCGGCTCCTCGGCGTGCCCTATCTCCGCGACGGCTGCCTCCTCTTCAACGTCGAGGGCTTCGGCCGTTTCCGCCTCTACGTGAGCCGCGAGCCGTAGCGTCCGCCGCGCGCGTTCAAGGTGCGGCGACCGCGACGGCGTTACGCCTTCTCGTGCGTCCACTTATAGCGGACCTTCAAGTTGTTGAACCGGCTGAACGGAACGACCCGCTCGTGCTGAAGGCGACCGAGGACGATGCCCGGCGCGATCCCGACCCGTTTCGCAGCGTCGATGATGGCCTGCTCGGTGAGCGTTGTCCGCTCACGCAGGCGGCGGACCGCGTCGGCCGGGACGAGCGCGTCGGCGGCGAAGCGATCCGCCTCCTGCTCCTGCTCGCTGTCGTCGTGATCCGCTTCTACGAACACGGCCTTCTTCCCGTGGAGGAGGATGTGAGCGGCCTCGTGGAAGAAGGTGAACCAAAGGTGGTCGTCGCTCTTGTGCCGCAAACTCAGTTGGATCAGGGCCTTCTTCGGGGACAGCCAGCTCGTGGCGCCGCTGACTCGCGTCTTCGGCAGTTCGGGCACGAACGCGATCGCCACTCCCGCCGCGGCGCAGCGGGCCGTCAGGACGGGGACGAACGCCTCGGGACTGTCCATCGTCAGACGTCGAATCTCGGCCAGCGCCTCCCGGAACCGGACGGCGTCGAAGGGCTCGCAGCCGACTTCGCGGGCGACGAGTTCTCCTCGGCGCAGCCACGCGGAGAGGGCGCCATTGTCGACCTCGAACGCCTTGCTTCGACGGAATGCCGCTGCGAAAACCGCCTTCCATTGCTCGGGAGCGGCGATGCCGAAGAAGCCGAGAAGCTCGCGCGCCTGCTCCACCGGTTCCTTGCGCTTCGCGATCCAGCCGAGGCGCGCCATGTCGCGGAGCGGGAAGAGGGACACCCATCGGGTCGCCGAGGCGAGCTGCGCCGCTTCCTCCGCGCGCGCCTGGTGCTCCCGATAGAGTGCCTCGCGGCGCATCCAGAAGTCGGCCGGGATGCCCAGCACACGCTCGAGTTGGATCGCCGTTCGCGGCGTGACAGCTTCCTTGCCGGACACGATTTCGCTGATCGTCTTCTTTGGACGGCTCATCCTGGCGGCGAGTTCGCTCTGCGTCATGTCGCGCTCGTCGAGAACGTCTTGAAGCGTCGCGCCGGGCGGCGACACGACGTCCGGCGCGTATTCGTTCTTGCGCTCGCTAGCCATGGGTGTCCTCCACGCCAATCACCCGAATCGCAGTCACTCTGCCGAGGTCTATCCCGCCGTCTGGCATCGTCGGGATCGGGTCGTCGGCGGGCTCCAAAATCAGGCGGTATGGGTGCTTCAAGTCCATCGAAAACTGGCCTGCGCGGTCCTTGACAAGCGCATGCAGCCGTCCGGGCATCGGCGGGAGGACCGCCGCCAAGTTGGGCGCCGCCTGAAGATCGTCAAGGCGTCGGCCCAGTCGCTCTCCGCTCTCGCCCCAGCGCCGTCGTCGACGCTTGGCGTCGCTGCAGTCACGGCGCAGCGAGGCGGTCGCGAACAGAATCTCCACCGAATCGCCCCCTCCGTCAATAAGGATATTAACACAAAAGGTTAACAAAACCGATTGCGGTATGAAGTGGCCGCCCCGGCCGGCGCGTGCTCGGGAAGACGGGCGGCCTTGTCCAAGGGCTCGATCGGCTTCGACTCGGGGCTTGCGCCGCCCGGCCGCGCGCGAAAACGGGCGCGCGCTCCGCTGATCGGCGCCCGGGGCGACGTATCGTAGTGCGCGTCGGGCGGCGTCGGCGCCCGGGCGACGCGGAGGGAGAGCGCCGTGACGTTCGTCGCGATCCTGTCGGCCGTCGTCGTGCTGGGGTGCGCCGCGGCGGCGCTGGCGTGGATCGACCGGCGCTCCGCGGCCTGGCCGCGCTGGGCGGCGGTCGCTGCCGACGCGGCGACGCCGCTGTTGATCGGGGCGGCGGCGTGGCTCGCCGCGCCGCGCTCGTGGACCGATCTCGTACGCGGCCGGTCGCTGATCGAGTGGGCGGTCCTGCTGCTGATGGTCGGCGTCGCGCTGCGCGGGCGGCGGCTCTGGCCGCGCGTCGGGATCACGCTCGCCGCGGTCTGTCTCTTCGCGTTCGTGCCCGCGGCGATCACCGGCCGCGTCCTGAGCCTCCTCGCGCTCTGCGGCGTGCCGTTCGAACTGAACCGCTGGTTCCGGGCGCGCGCGCCGCATCGGCCGTTCCTGACCGTCCTCGGCGCGATGGCGCTGCCGGTGGTCGTGATCCTCGCGCTGGAGGCGGTGCAGGGACTCCCGCTCGAACTGACCGTCGCGGCCGTCGCCTGGGGCGAGATCGCCTGCCTCCTGCTGCTGCGGCGCTCGGGCTGGGTGCAGGCGGGGATCGTCGTCGCGTTCCTCGCGCTGATCTTCTTCTTCGGCCTGGGCAGCCAGCCGGCCAACGGCGTCCTGATCGCGCTCTCGGCCCCGGGGCCGCGCGTTCCGTGGGTGCTGTCGGCGTTCGCCGCGATCGCCTGCTTCTTCGCGCTGCGGCGCGCCGGCTGGAAGACGCCGCGGTGGGCGGTCGCGGCGGCGGCGCTCTGCCTCGTCGCAGCGCTCGCCGGCATCGCCGCGCCGTCGGCGGCGCGAACCGAATGGACGACGCGCGACGTCGACGTCGTGCTCGACGCGCGCGTGGGCCCGACCGGGCGGCTGCTGATGAACGTGGCGCCGGTCCACGACGTCGGTTGGGCGGTCCTCGCCTCCGAGCGCGGCGGCGCCTCGCTGGCCGCGCTGACGAGCCGCCCAGGGCGCGCCGCGCTCGCGCCCGACGGCGGGGCCTTTCTCTGGATCGAGTATCCGCGCGCGCTGCCCGCGCTGTGGGCGGCGCTGCGCGGCCGGAGCGTCGAGGACGCGAGCCGCCGCTCGCTGATCTTCGTCGGCGAGGTGGCCGCGGGACGCGCGGCGGACGAACGACGCGCGGCGGACGAAGGACGCGCGGCGGACGCGGGACGCGAGGCTGACGCGGCCGCGCCGCCCGCCGACGCGATCCTCGGCCCCCGCGGCTCGTGGCTGGCGATCGAGGAGGGCGAGGCCGCGCTGCGCTCGCCGCTCGGTCGTTCGCTGACGCTGCGCGGCGCGGTCCGCGACGCCTGCTTCGACGAGCGGAACGCCTACGCGCTCCTCGCGCGGGAAGTCGCGGTGATCGACGTCGAGACGCTGCAACGAAGGGAATATCCGCTCGAAACGTCCCCTTCCGGCGGGTGGCGCCTCTCGTGCGGACCCGGACCCCGCGGCGCGTGGCTCGTCGCCGCGGCGCCGAACGAACGCGATCCGGAGTCGCCGTGGACCGTCGTGCCGCTCGGTCCGGAAGGGCCCGGTCTCGGCCTGACGGGACGGGGCGCGGCGATTTTCCTTCGACGCGACGACGACGGCCTCTCGTGGATCGAAGCCGCCGCACCCCCGGAGCATGTCGGGTACCAGAGCCGCCCCCTCTTCGGGCGGCGCTGCGGCGGCCGCGTCGTCGCCGGCGACGCCTCGCGCTGGTACGAACTGCGCGACGGGCGGCTCGTCGATCTCGCGGCGCCGCGGCGTCCCGCGCCGGAACAGCGCCTTGGCTTCTCGTGGCGCTTCTTCGGACGGCGCCGGCCCGCCGCCGATCGCCGCGAGTGCCCGTACCTCTTCGGCCGGCCGCAGTTTCTCGACGACTCGGTCGTCTACCTGAGCGGCGGTTCGAAGGTCTGCCGCTACTGGCCGGCGGAGGAGCGCGCGGAGGCGCTGTTCGAACTGCCGCCGCGTCCCTTCGCCTGGTGGCGGTGAGGACGTCCGGGTCTCCGGACGTGCGGGGCGCGGCGCCCACGTCCGCGCCGCAGGCGGCGCGTTGCCGGCCCGCTCCGCGGGCGCCGATCAGGTCTGCGGCTCGCGGCGCGCGCGTCGGCGCCGCGGGGGGCGCGTTGCCGGGGCGGCCGGTCGGGGCCTACGATAACGGCAGCCGGTCTGTCCGATCCTGTTCCGCACGGGCCGATCCGGCCGCGCCGGCGGCGCGCGCGACGCGCCGTGCGACGACCGTCGGCCGCTCCGCTTGCGCGGATCCGCGACGCGGCGTATCGGTTCCTGCCGCCGGCGGCAAGCCGCGCCCGATAAATTGATATAGGCTTTCGCCCCGGGCGGCGGCCGCCCTGCCGCGAAAGTGGCGGAACTGGCAGACGCGCGAGACTTAGGATCTCGTGGCCGGAAGGCCGTGGGGGTTCGAGTCCCCCCTTTCGCACCACACCCGAACCACAAGCCCCCGCGGCGCGCGGAGAGACGAAGAAGATGAAGACGGAACTGACCCACGTGTCCGATGTCAAGAAGCGCCTGACGGTCGAAGTGCCGGCGTCCGACGTGACCGCCGTCTACGAGACCCTCGTCCGCCGCCACCGCCGCAACATGAGCATCCCCGGGTTCCGTCCCGGACACGCGCCGCTGGAACTGGTGCAGACGCGCCTCGGCGCCGCGCTCGACCACGAGGCGGCGGAGGAGATCGTCGAGCAGTTCGGGCGCGACGCCTGCGGCCAGGAAGGGCTCAAGGCCGTCTGGACCGGCATCGACCTCCCCGAGGGGACGGAGCACCTGCCGCATCCGACGCGCGGCCAGGACTACTCCTTCGCGCTGAACGTCGAGGTCGTGCCGACCGTCGAGCCGCACGACTACGTCGGCGTGGACGTCCCGCGTCCCGCCGTCGAGATTTCCGACGAGGACGTGGAGAAGGAGCTCGACGGGCTGCGCCGGATCAAGGGCGAGCTGGTGGACGTGATCGACCGCCCGAGCGCCGCCGAAGACTACGTCGGCGTCGTGCTCGAGGGGAAGGTCGGCGACGAAGTCATCGTCCCCGGCGAGTTCCAGGTCATCCAGGTCGGCGACGAGAAGAACCTGCCCGAGTTCAACGCCGTCCTGACCGGCCGCAAGACGGACGACGAGGTCGCCTTCACGGTGGACTACGCCACCGAGAACGCCGACCCGAAGTTCGGCGGCAAGACCGTCGCCTACAAGGGCACGGTCAAGGCGGTCAAGCGGATGGAGCTCCCGCCGCTCGACGAGGCGTTCGCCAAGGCGCTCGGCGGCGAGGAGGCGACGCTGGACACGCTGCGCGGGCGGCTCCGCGAGGGGCTGACGGCGCGCAAGACCGCCGAGGCCGACGACGTCGCGCGGCGCCACCTGGCCGAGAAGCTGCTCGATGCCCACCCGTTCGACGTGCCGGACGCGCTCGTCGAAGGGGAGCTGCGCGAGGCGCTCGACCGGCTCGGCCGCCGGCTCGCGTCGCAGGGCGTGGACGTCGAGAAGCTCGAGATCGACTGGAACAAGGTGATCGAGACCGAACGCGAGCGCGCGCGCCTCACCGTGCGCGAGGCGCTGCTGCTCGACGCGATCGCCGACAAGGAAGCGGAGCACGTCGTCGTCTCGCCGGAGGACGTCGAGGCGACGGTGCAGCGGATGTCGCGCGACATGAACCAGCCGGTCGGCAAGGTTCGTCAGTTCCTCGCCAAGGAGGGACGGATGTCCTCCTTGCAGCGGGAGCTGCGCCGGTCCAAGTGCCTTGACTGGCTTTTGGCCCAGTCTCATATTATTTGACCGTGAGCAGAGGTTAACTCAATGGCGCTGATCCCGATCGTCGTCGAACAATCCGCCCGCGGCGAACGCGCGTGGGACATCTACTCGCGTCTGCTGAAGGACCACATCATCTTCCTGCTTTCGGACCCCATGTCCGGCATCACCGACGACATCGCGAACGTGATCATCGCCCAGCTGCTGTTCCTCGAGGCCGAAGATCCGGACCGCGACATCAGCCTCTACATCAACAACCCGGGCGGCTCCGTCACGGCGGGGCTCGCCATCTACGACACCATGCAGTTCGTCCGTCCCGACGTCGCCACGCTGTGCATCGGCCAGGCGGCGTCGATGGCGGCCGTCCTTCTCGCGGCCGGCGCGAAGGGGAAGCGCACCGCGCTCCCCCACGCGCGGATCATGATTCACCAGCCGATGGGCGGCGCGCGCGGCCAGGCGACGGACATCGAAATCCAGGCCCGCGAAATCCTGCGCCTCAAGGAGCGGCTCAACGAGATCCTCGTGCGCCACACCGGCCAGGACATGGACAGCATCAAGCGGGACACCGACCGCGACAACTTCATGTCGGCCGACGAGGCTCGCGCCTACGGGCTGATCGACCAAGTCATCGAACGCCGCGGGGCCTGACGGCGCCCGCGCGAGGGAGTCGCCGCCGATGGCGGGCAAGAAGAAGAGCACGGGAACGGGCGAAGGCGAGCTGCGCTGCTCGTTCTGCAACAAGAGCCAACGGGACGTCCGCAAGCTGATCGCGGGCCCGACGGTCTACATCTGCGACGAGTGCGTGGACATCTGCCTCGACATCATCGCCGAGGAGCGCGAGCCGGAAGAGTCCGGCCCGGCCGGCCGCCTGCCGAAGCCGGCGGAGATCAAGGAGTTCCTCGACCAGTACGTCATCGGCCAGGACCTCGCCAAGAAGAAGCTCGCCGTCGCGGTCTACAACCACTACCGGCGGATCGAGTCGGCGCGCCGCAAGGACGACGTCGAGCTGGCGAAGTCGAACATCCTGCTGATCGGCCCGACGGGGACCGGCAAGACGCTGCTCGCGCAGACGCTGGCGCGGATGCTCAGCGTGCCGTTCGCCATCGCCGACGCCACGACGCTCACCGAGGCCGGCTACGTCGGCGAGGACGTCGAGAACATCCTGCTCAAGCTGCTGCAGGCGGCGGGGAACGACGTCGAGAAGGCGCAGCGCGGCATCGTCTACATCGACGAAGTCGACAAGATCGCCCGCAAGGGGGAGAACCCCTCGATCACCCGCGACGTCAGCGGCGAGGGCGTCCAGCAGGCGCTGCTCAAGATCCTCGAGGGCACGGTCGCCAACGTCCCGCCGCAGGGCGGGCGGAAGCACCCGCACCAGGACTTCATCCCGATCGACACCACGAACGTCCTCTTCATCTGCGGCGGCGCGTTCGTCGGGCTCGAGGGCCTGATCGACCAGCGCACCGGCAAGAAGTCGATCGGCATCAACGCCGAGGTCCAGTCCCGCAAGGACAAGCGCCGCATCGACACGCTGCGCAAGATCCAGCCGGAAGACCTGATCAAGTTCGGCATGATCCCCGAGTTCGTCGGCCGGCTCCCGGTCGTCGCCCCGCTGGACGACCTCGACGAGGCCGCGCTGGTGCGGATCCTCAACGAGCCGAAGAACGCGCTGGTGAAGCAGTACCGGAAGATCTTCGAGTTCGAGAACGTCAAGCTGGAGTTCGAGCCGGACGCGCTGAAGCTCGTCGCCCGCAAGGCGATCGAGCGCAAGATCGGCGCCCGCGGCCTGCGGATGATCCTCGAGGAAGTCATGCTCGACTTCATGTACGAGATCCCCTCGGCCGGGACGAAGCGCGAGCTCAAGATCTCCGCGGAGATGATCGAACGCGTGCTGCGCGGCGAGCCGTTCGAGGCCAAGGAACTCAAGGCGGTCGCGAACCTCTGACGCCGGCGCGCCCTCCTCGGCGACGCGGGCCGGCCGGAAGGCCGGCCTTCGCCGTCCTCGGGGCGCGGCCGCGGCGTTTCGACGAAGGGAAGGAATGGCGTCCACGGACATCCTCCGCCTGCCGATGGTCCCGCTGCGGGAGGCGGTCGTCTTCCCGCACACCCTCGTGCCGTTCGTCGTCGGCCGGCAGTCGTCGCTGCGCGCGCTGGAGTGCGTCGAGGACGGCGACCGCCGCATCTTCCTCGCCTGCCAGCGCGACGCCTCGAGCGACGAGCCGGCGCCGGAGGAGATCCACTCCGTCGGCGCGGTGGCGACGGTCGTCCAGTCGCTGAAGGTCGCCTCGGGCAACGTGCGGCTGCTCGTGGAAGGGGTCGTCCGCGCCCGCGCGCTCGACATCTCGCGTGTCGCCGAGGGGTACTACTGCGCCGAGGTCTGCGCGCTGCCGGACCGCGGCGTCGCCGCGGCGGGGCTCGACGATCTGGCGAAGGAGGCCGCGGCGGCGTTCGAGGAGTACGTCAAGGCGAACCCGGCGCTGCCGGCGGAGACGCTGATCTCGACGCTCAAGGTCGAGGATCCGGGGCGCCTCGCCGACACGATCGCCGCGCACCTCCTCGCGCCGGCCGAGATCAAGCAGGACCTGCTGGAACGGACGCTGGTGGGCGAGCGGCTGGAGCGGCTGCTCGAGGTGCTGCGCGCCGAGACCGACAAGCTGCGCGTGGACGCGGAGATCAACGGCCGCGTCAAGGGGCAGCTCGAGCGGGCGCAGCGCGAGTACTACCTCGCGGAGAAGGTCAAGGCGATCCAGAAGGAGCTCGGGCGGACGGCGCCGGGCGGCGACGTCGAGGAGCTCGCGGGGCGGATCGAGGCCGCGGGAATGAGCGCCGAGGCGCTGGAGAAGGCGCGCGGCGAGCTGAAGCGGCTCGAGGCGATGCCGTCCCAGTCGGCCGAGGCGACCGTCGCCCGCGCCTACCTCGAGTGGCTCGCCGCGGTGCCGTGGAAGGGCAAGAGCCGCGAGAACCGCGACCTCAAGCGGGCGCGCCGCGTGCTCGACGAGGACCACTTCGGGCTCGCCGAGGCGAAGGAGCGGATCCTCGAGTTCCTCGCCGTGCGCAAGCTCGCGCCGGAGAAGAAGCAGCCGGCGATCCTCTGCTTCGTCGGCCCGCCGGGGGTGGGGAAGACCTCGCTCGCCCGCTCGATCGCCCGCGCCACGGGGCGCAAGTTCGTCCGGGTGAGCCTCGGCGGCGTGCGCGACGAGGCGGAGATCCGCGGCCATCGCCGCACCTACATCGGCGCCTTCCCCGGGCGGATCGTCCAGATGATGCGCAAGGCCGGGACGATGAACCCGGTCTTCCTGCTCGACGAGCTGGACAAGATGGCGACCGACTTCCGCGGGGATCCGTCGGCCGCGCTGCTCGAGGTGCTCGACCCGACGCAGAACAACGCGTTCCTCGACCACTACCTCGACGTCGAATACGACCTCTCCAACGTCTTCTTCATCGCCACCGCGAACGTGCTCCACACGATCCCTGCGGCGCTGCAGGACCGGCTCGAAGTGCTGCGGCTCCCCGGCTACACGCTGCAGGAGAAGCTGGCGATCGCCGAGCGGTTCCTCGTCGGCCGGCAGCTCGAGTCGGCCGGCCTCTCCGCGGACCAGGTCGCCGTGCCGCGG
>JAJFTU010000280.1 GCA_021372775.1 bacterium
CGCCGCCCCGCGGAGAGGGCGAAGGCGCCGAGCATGATCCGCCGCTTGACCTCGGCGCCGAAGCCGCGGCCGCGCGTCTCTTCGTAGAGCGCCGCGATGTCGCGCGCTCCCTCGGCGCGCGCGCCGTACCGCACGCCGTCGTGGCGGGCGAGGTTCGACGAGGCCTCGGCCGAGGAGACGATGTGGTAGATCGGCACGGCGAGGTCGGCGAGCGGGAGATCGGCGAACTCGACGACCGCCCCCGCATGGGCGAGGGCGCGCGCCGCCTCGGCCGTCGCCAGCCGCGCCCGCTCGTCCACTCCCTCGCGCGAGGCGAACTGATCGAGCCACGCCACGCGGCGCCCCGCCGCGTCGGCCCGCGGGGCGGAGAGAAACGCGGAGACCGGCGCGCCGCTGGACGTCGCGTCGCCGGGATCGCGTCCGGCGATCGCGGCGAGGCCGAGCGCCGCGTCGGCCACGTCGCGCGCGATCGGGCCGATCTGGTCGAGCGACGAGGCGAAGGCGACGAGGCCGCGGCGCGAAACCCGTCCGTAGGTCGGCTTGATCCCCACGACGCCGCAGAACGCGGCCGGCTGGCGGACCGAGCCGCCGGTGTCCGAGCCGAGGGCGAGCGGGACGAGGCCGGCGGCGACCGCCGCGGCCGAGCCGCCGCTCGATCCGCCGGGGACGCGCGCGGGATCGAGCGGATTGAGGCACGGTCCGCGGAACGACGTTTCGTTCGACGAACCCATGCCGAACTCGTCGCAGTTCGTCTTGGCGAGGACGACGGCGCCCGCGGCGCGCAGCCGGGCGACGGCCGCCGAGTCGCGGGGCGGAACGTACGACGCGAGCATCCGCGAGCCGCAGGTCGTCGGGCCGCCGGCGACGCAGATGTTGTCCTTGACCGCGACGGGAACGCCGGCGAGCGGGCCGAGCGGGCCGCCCGCCGCGCGGCGCGCGTCGATCGCCCGCGCCGCCCGAAGCGCCTCGTCGCGGAAGACGTGGAGGACGGCGTTGAGCGGCGCCGCGGCGTCGATCCGCGCCAGCGCGTCCGCGGCCAGCTCCTCGGCCGAGGCGCGGCCGCCGCGGACGAGCGCCGCCGCCTCGCGGGCGCCGGGCGCGCTCACCGCACGACCCGCGGCACGATGAAGTGGCCCGCGGCGAAGCGCGGCGCGAGGCGCGCCGTCTCGTCCTGGCCGAGGCCGGGCCGCGGTTCGTCGGCGCGCAGCGCGGCGGCGCCGTCCGGAGCGGGGGCGCCCGTCTGAGTCGCGGCGGCGTCCGGCGAGGACACGCTTCGCGCGGGCACGGCGCCGTCCGGAGCGGGGACGCCCGTCTGAGTCGCGGCGGGCGCGGCGGCGTTGCGCTCCGCGCCGTCTTGCGGCGCGTCGCCGACGTCGTACGCCTCGAGCCGCGCGAAGTCGCGGACGATCGCCTCGATGTCCCGCGCGTACCGCTCCGCCTCCCCCTCGGCGAGCGCGAGGCGCGCGAGGCGGGCGACGCGGCGCGCGGTTGCGGCGGTGATCGTCGGTCGGGTCATGCGGCGATGGTAATCAAGCGCGCCCCGCCGCGGCAACACGCCGCGGCGGCGCGTCGCCGATCAGAAGAAGCAGGAGACGTGGAAGACGAGCTTCTCGCCGGCGTCCCCCGCGTCCACTTCGACGTCGAACGACTCCCCCGACGCGACGCGGACTTCCTTGATCGCCGCCCGAGGCGCGGCCGCGCTCTTCGTCGTCAGCTTCGCCGAGACCTCGAGCGTCCCCTCGGAGATGCGCAGCGGCGCGAGCTCGAGTTCCACTTCGATCGGCGTTTCGTCGGCCGGCTCTTCCGGGCCCGCCTTCGCCTTCGCCTCGTCCTTCCCGGCGGCGGCGCCGGCGCGCGTCACGGCGGCGCCCGGCTCGCGCCGCATCGACATCTTGACCGGCGTGCCGACGAGCCCCGGCAGTCGCCGCTCCTCGATCTGCTGGCGCGCCGCGCCGCGGACGATCAGCGTGCGCACGGCGAACTCGACCGGCTCGGAGCCGGCGACGATCGGCACGACGCGCGGCCGGTCGGTCCACGACGCCGACAGGCCGAGGACGAGCCGTCTCCGCCCCGCGGCGTCTCCCCACAGCTCGAACACCTTGAGCCGGTCGGGCCGCACGACGACGCTGCGGTCGAACAGCGCCGTCTTGGAGTCGCTCGTGATCGTCGCCACGACCCGCACGCGGCATTCCGCGCGGCCGACGTCGGGCACGGGGGTCAGGGCGAGGAAGACGCGCAGCGGCGTGCCCGAGGTCGGCACGACCTTCGACGCGCTGATCGTCGATCCCGCGGGCCCTTCGAGCCGCTCGGCGACCGTCGCGCCGTGGGGGTCGCCGAGCAGGTCGAGGCGCGTCTCGATCGAGACCACCGTCTCGTGGACGACCCGAAACGGAAGTCCGGCGAAGGTCGGCGCGGCCCAGCCGGCGGCGCAGGCCAGTCCGACGGCCAGGACGCGGGCGGCGCGGCGGCCGCCAAGAAGCGTCCACGCCGCGGAAGAAAGATCTTGGATCGCCCTTCCCATAAAGAGGAGGATAATGTCTCTTTGGAACCGCCGGCGACCGGCGGGCGTACGTTTCGTGCGTCCCCCTTCCGCCGGGATGAGGGAGGCCGTATGCGCCCTCGATCGCCGCGCATCGCGCGCGGCGCTTGGGTCGTCCTGCTGGCGTTGCCGTCGCTGGCGGCGGGGCTCGCCTTCGCCGCCGGTCCTTCCGCGCCCCTCACCGCCTCGACCGCCGTCGAGTCCGAGGGACGTCGGATCGCGGGCGTGACGCTCGACCAGAGCGGGCAGGCGCTCGCCGGGGTCGAGGTCCGCGTCGCCGCGCTCGGCGTCGCGCCGCTCCGCGTGCTGAAGGTCCTCAGCGACGAAAACGGCCGCTTCAGCTTCCCGGCGCTCGCGCCGGGCGCCTACCGCCTCGTCGCCGTCAAGGGCGGCTACGCGGTGATGGTGGGACAGCTCAACACCGCGCTTCAGGAAACGCT
>JAJFTU010000281.1 GCA_021372775.1 bacterium
GCCCCGGCCCGCCGATCCGGCCTGGACGCCGCCTTACTGCCCGTGGGACCCCTGCCCCTCCTGGCGCGGCCGGCCCTTCCGCTGGCGGCGCCACGGCTCCTTCCGCACCCTCGCCGCGCCCGAGCCCGTCCGCCGCTTCCGCTGCCTCGCCTGCGGACGCACCTTCTCCGCCAAGACCTTCTCCGGCGTCTACTTCGCCAAGCGCCCCGACATCCTCGCCCGCCTCGCCGAGGCCCTCGCCAACGGCGCCGGGCTCCGCCAGGCCGCCCGCGGCCTCCCCTGCGCCCGCTCCACCGCCGTCCGCGCCGCCGACCGGCTCGGACGACTCGCCGCCCTCGCCTCCGCCCTGATCCTCGAGGGCTTCCCCGTCGCCGGACCCGTCGCCTACGACGACTTCGTCTCCTTCGCCCTCGTCCAGCAGCTCGAGGTCGCCCTCGGCACCTCCGTGGATCCCGAAACCTCCCTCCTCCTCGGCCTCTCCGCCGCGCCCCGCCTCAAGGGCGCCCGCTGGACGCCCCGCCAGCGCGCCCGGATCCCCGCCCTCCGCGCCGAGCTCCCCGCCGGGCTCCCCGGACGCGCCTTCCGCGAACACGTCGACGACCTCCTCCGCCGCACCCCGCCCGGCGCCGTCCTCGAGCTCCGCTCCGACGACGACCCCCTCTTCCGCGCCAACCTCGCCCGGCCCCGCTACGCCGGGCGCGTCCGCCACCGCGTCTTCCCCGCGCCCCCGCGGCGCCGCGCCGGCCCCGCCTACAACCGCGCCCTCGGCCCCGCCAACGCCCTCCACCAGTTCCTCCGCCACAGCGACGCCGGGCACCGCCGCGAGACCATCGCCTTCGACCGACGCGTCGCCTCCCTCGTCGCCCGCGCCGCCCTCTTCCAGTTCTGGCGCGACTTCGTCCAGCGACGCCGCGAGGCCCTCACCGACGGACCCACACCCGCCATGGCCGCCGGGCTCCTCGCCCGGCCCCTCTCCTGGGACGACCTCCTCGCCCGGCGCGTCTTCCGCCGCGACCTCCGCGTCCTTCCCCCCCTTGCCCGACGCGTCCTCGCCCGCGACTTCCCCACCCCCACCGCCCGCGACGCCCCGCGCCTCTTCCCCAGGCACTGGCTCGCCCGCGCCTGAGCCCCCGCCGCGACCGTCCCGACGAGGCCGCCGCGCCGAGACGCGGACGAACCACCATCGACGCAACAGGCTCGGCTTCACCGTGCGGATTTTCCGCCGCCCGGCCGCGACAAAACGAGCGCTGGCGCCACCGCGCCCTTCGTTGTTAAAGTTTCGTGTTTTCCGTACGGGCCTGAACCCGAAATGGCGATGTTTCCCCGCCGCTCCGAGGCGGCCGCGCGGCGGCCGACGGACGCGCGGTCGCGTCGTCCACGGGGGGAACCCACCCCGCTGGCCCCGCCACTCTTGAGGAGCGCTCAGATGAAGGTCTACGACACCGCGAACATTCGCAACGTTGCATTCGTCGGCCACGGTGGCTCCGGAAAGACTTCCCTCGTCTCCGCCCTGCTCTACGCCGCCAAGGCGACGGACAAGCTGGGTTCGGTGGCCGAAGGCACCGCGCCGACCGACTTCGATCCGGAAGAGGTCGAGCGCAAGGTGAGCATGGCGGTGGCCGTGGCCTGCGCCGAGCAGGACGGCGTCAAGCTGAACTTCATCGACGCTCCGGGGTTCACGAGCTTCATCGGCGAGGCGTACGCCGCGCTCCGCGCCTCCGACGCGGCGATCATCGCCGTCCACGCCCTCGACGGCATCGGCGTGCAGACCGAGAAGATGTTCGAAGAGGCGGAGAAGGACAACCTGCCGCTGATGTTCGCCGTCAGCCACCTCGACCGCGACCGCGCCGACTTCGACAAGAGCGTCGCCGAGCTGTCCGAGGCGTTCGGCCGCAAGGTCATGCCGATCTCGCTGCCGATCAACGCCGGCCCGCAGATCAAGGGCGCGGTCTGCCTCGTCTCCCGCAAGGCGTTCCTCTCCAAGCCCGGCGCCGCCGACGTCGAGGTCGCGGACGTCCCGGCCGACATGGTCGAGGCCGTGAACGCGGCGCGCGAGGCGCTGCTGGAAATGGTCGCCGAGTGCGACGACGAGCTGATGAACTCGTTCCTCGAGAACGGCACGCTGACCGACGAGGAGTTCGGCAAGGGGCTGAGGAAGGCGATCGCCGTGCGCGGCGTCTTCCCCGTCTTCGCCGTCGCCGGGACCGCGATGGCCGGCGTGCACCCGCTGCTCGCCGCCCTCGTCGCCGCCGCGCCGAGCCCGTTCGAGGGGCCGACGTGGACCGCGACCGCGGAAGACGGCCAGAGCGGCCCGCGCCGCGTCGGCGACGCCGACTTCTGCGCGCAGGTCTTCAAGACGATCATCGACCCGTTCGCCGGCCGCGTGAGCTACTTCCGCGTCGTCTCCGGCTCGATCGCCGCCGACGCCCCCTCCTGGAACTCCAGCAAGTCCCAGCCGGAGAAGATGGGCAGCCTCTCCGTCCCGCGCGGCAAGGCCGGCGACAAGATCCCCGAGGTCAAGGCGGGCGACATCGCCTTCGTGACGAAGCTCAAGGAGACGCGCACCGGCGACACGCTGACCGCCGACAAGGCGCGCACCGAGAAGCTCGCCCCGATCAACTTCCCCAAGCCGGTCATCGCCTACGCCGTCCACGGCGAGGCGAAGGGCGACGAAGAGAAGATCGCCGAGGCGCTGAAGAAGCTGGCCGAGGAAGACCCGACGATCCGCCTCGACCGCGACCCGCGCAGCCACGAGCTGATGCTCTCCGGCCTCGGCGCCGACCACGTCAAGTTCGTCTGCGAGAAGGCCGCCAAGCGCTACAACTGCAAGGCGCAGCTCGAGAAGCCGAAGGTCCCCTACCTGGAGACGATCACCAAGAAGTCGTCCCAGATGTACCGCCACAAGAAGCAGACGGGCGGCGCGGGCCAGTTCGCCGAAGTCCACATGCGCATCGAGCCGCTGCCGCGCGGCGCCGGCTTCAAGTACGACTCCGAGATCTTCGGCGGCACGATCTCCCGCGGCTTCTGGCCCTCGATCGAGAAGGGCGTGCGGATGGAGCTGGAGAAGGGCGTCATCGCCGGCTACCCGATGGTGGACGTCCGCGCGGTCATCTTCGACGGCAAGGAGCACCCGGTCGACTCGAAGGACATCGCCTTCCAGATCGCCGGCCGCGAGGTCTTCAAGAAGGCCGTGGCCGAGGCCGGCGCCGTCGTCCTCGAGCCGATCATGCAGGTCGTCGTGACCGTGCCGGACGAGTTCATGGGCGACATCCTCGGCGACCTCACCCGCCGCCGCGGCAAGGTCCAGGGCTCCGACAACGCCGGCGGCAAGACGCGCGTCCGCGCGCTCGTGCCGATGGCCGAGATGCTCGAGTACTCGGCCACGCTGAAGTCGGTCACGTCCGACCGCGGCTCGTACACGATGGAGCTCGACCACTACGAGAAGGTCCCCGGCGAGATCCAGGCCAAGCTGATGGCCGACTTCAAGCCGCAGGAAACGGAGGACTGACGACGCCATGACCACGCCCGCCCGGGTCTGCATCCGCGACTTCGCCGGCCACGTGGGGGAGACGATCACCCTGCGCGGCTGGGTCACCCACTGCCGCCTGCAGGGGAAGATCTGCTTCCTCGTCGTGCGCGACGGCACGGGAAACTGCCAGGCCGTCGCCTCCGTCCGGGACCTCCCGGAGGAGCAGTTCAAGGCGATGAGCGCCGCCGCGCAGGAGACGTCGTTCTCCGCGGTCGGCGCGCTGAAGGCGGAGAAGCGCGCCCCGGGCGGGTACGAGGTCCAGGTCAAGTCGTTCGAGGTCGTCGGGAACTCCGGCGACTACCCGATCGGCCCCAAGGAGCACGGGATCGAGTTCCTGCTCGACAACCGCCACCTCTGGCTGCGCCACAAGGCCCCGTGGGCCGCGCTGCGCGTGCGCGACGAGGTGGAGAAGGCGATCCGCGACTACATGTACGAGCACGACTTCGTGCTCCTGGACTCGCCGATCCTCACCCCCGCCGCCTGCGAGGGGACGAGCACGCTCTTCGAGACCGACTACTTCGACGAGAAGGCCTACCTCTCGCAGTCCGGCCAGCTCTACCAGGAGCCGGGCTGCATGGCCTTCGACAAGGTCTACTGCTTCGGCCCGACGTTCCGCGCCGAGAAGTCCAAGACCCGCCGGCACCTCACCGAGTTCTGGATGATCGAGCCGGAGATCGCCTGGGCGACGCTCGACGACGTGATGGAGCTCTCCGAGGACCTCGTCTGCTACGTCGTCGGCCGCGTCCTCGAGCGCCGGCGTCCGGAGCTCGAGCTGCTCGAGCGGGACGTCGCCCAGCTCGAGGGGATCAAGCGCCCCTTCCCGCGCATCTCCTACGACGAGGCCGCGGAGATCCTCACCCGCCCCGAGAACGTCGAGAAGGCCAAGGCCGCCGGCGCGCCGCCGTTCGAGCCGGGGAACGACCTCGGCGCGATGGACGAGACGATCCTCGGCGAAGGGCACCTCAGCCCGGTGATGATCCACCGCTACCCGACGAGCGTGAAGGCGTTCTACATGGAGCCGGACCCCGAGCGCCCGGACCGCGCGCTGGCGGTGGACGTCATCGCGCCGGACGGCTTCGGCGAGATCATCGGCGGCAGCCAGCGCATCCACGACCCCGAACTGCTGCGGCGGCGGATCGAGGAGCACAACCTGCCCGAGGCGGCGTTCAAGTGGTACATGGACTGCCGGACCTTCGGCGGCGTGCCCCACAGCGGCTTCGGCATGGGGATCGAGCGGCTGGTCTGCTGGATCACCGGCGTGCGCCACGCCCGCGAGGTGATCCCGTTCCCGCGGACGATCAACCGCCTCTACCCGTGACCATGACCCGACCGCGGCGCGTCGCGCTGGTCAGCCTCGGCTGCCCCAAGAACCAAGTGGACGCCGAGCTGATCCTCGGCCGCCTCGCCGCGGCCGGCGCCGAAATCGTCCAGGACCCGGAGGACGCCGACCTCCTCGTCGTCAACACCTGCGCCTTCATCGACTCCGCCCGCGTGGAGTCGATCGAGGCGCTCTTGGCGGCCGAGGAGTGGAAGGGGCGCGCGCCGGGGCGGCGCGTCGTCGCCGCCGGCTGCCTCGTGCAGCGCAGCGGCGCCGAGCTGGCCGAGGGGATTCCCGAGATCGACGCGCTGCTCGGCCTCGACGAGATCGCCGCGGCGCCGCGCGTGCTCGCGCCGCGCCTCCCGGCGATCGACCCGCTCGACGCCCCGCGCGGCGCCGCGCGCGCGCTGTTCGCCGCGGCCGACCCGCGCCGCCGCGTCGTCGGCCCGCCGTGGAGCGCCTACGTCAAGATCGCCGAAGGGTGCGACCAGACGTGCGCCTTCTGCGCCATCCCGAGCTTCCGCGGCAAGATGCGCTCCCGCCCGCTCGACGACGTGCTCGACGAGCTGCGGCGCCTCGCCCGCGAGGGAGTTTCCGAGGCCTGCCTCGTGGCGCAGGACTCGACCGCCTACGGCCGCGACCTCGGCCTCGCCGACGGCCTCGCGCGGCTCCTGCGCGCCGCGGCGCGGCTCGACGAAGCGCCGCCGTGGATCCGCGTGCACTACCTCTATCCGGGCCGCGTCTCGCCCGAGCTGCTCGCGGCGCTCGCCGAGGGGGCGCCGCGGATCGTCGAGTACGTGGACATGCCGCTGCAGCACGCGCACCCCGCGACGCTGCGGCGGATGCGCCGCCCCGGCGACGCGGAGAGCCACCTGCGGCAGCTCGAGGAGCTGCGGCGCGCGCTCCCCGGCGCCGGCGTCCGCTCCGCGTTCATCGTCGGCTTCCCCGGCGAGACGGACGAGGAGTTCGAGGCGCTGGAGGAGTTCGTGGGCGCGGCCGGCTTCGACGCCGTCGGCGTCTTCGCCTACTCGCACGAGGAAGGGACCGACGCCTACGGCCGCGAGGACGACGTGCCGGAGGATGTGAAGGCGGAGCGGCGCGAACGGCTGGAGGAGGTCGCGCTGGCCGCGGCGCACGTCCGCAACGAGGCCCGCGTCGGCCGGACGCTGGAGGTGCTCGTCGAGGGGCCGGCGGAGGACGCCGAGGACGGCTCGCTCGAGGCGCGCTGGCGCGGCCAGGCGCCCGAGGTGGACGGCCGCGTGCTGATCGCCGCCCCCGCCGGTCCGGCGCCCGCGGCGGGCTCGTTCGCCCGCGCGACGATCGTCGGCGCCGCCCCGACCGAGCTGACCGCGACGCTCGCGGGCGACGCCCGATGAGCGCGCTCCGCGGGAATGCGCCCGCGCGCGGCGCATCGTCCGTGCGCTCCGCCGCAATGCCCGCGCGCCCAGGCGCAACGCCCGCGCGCGCCGCCAAGGACGCGACGCCATGACCCGCCTGCACAGAATCCTCGCCACCTGGTTCGGCAGCGGCTACTTCCCGATCGCCTCCGGCACGGCCGGGACCGCCGCGACCATCCCGCTCGTGCTGTTGCTGTGGTGGTTCGGCTCGTGGCCGCTGCACCTCGCCGCCGCGGCGCTGATCTTCGCGCTCGGCCTCTGGGCGGCGAAAGGCGCCGAGACCTACTGGCGCAAGAAGGACCCCGGGCAGGTCGTGATCGACGAGACCGCCGGCTACCTGCTGACCACGCTGCCGGTCGGCCTCGCCGTCCCCTCGTTCGACGCGCCCGCCGGCTGGATCCTGCCGCTCGGCGTATCGTTTCTGCTCTTCAGGGCGATGGACATCGTCAAGCCGTGGCCCGCGCGGCGGCTCGAGGCGCTGCCCGGATCCCTGGGGATCATGATCGACGATATGTTCGCCGGCGCCTACGCCCTGCTGCTGCAGCAGGCGGCCTTCTGGGCGCTGCGGCGCGGAGGCCTCTGGGGATGATCGTCGCGTCGAAGACGGAAGAGCTGGGGTTCGCCGCCGGGCGGCCCGTCGTGGCCACCATCG
>JAJFTU010000282.1 GCA_021372775.1 bacterium
GCGAGAGGCCCGGACGCGCATGAAGGCTCTGACGGTCTGCATGGGCAGCGCCTGCCACCTCAAGGACGCGCTGGCGGTCGTGGACGCGTTCCGCGCCGAGATCCGCCGCAACGGCCTCGAGCCGTTCGTCGAGCTCAAGGGCTCGTTCTGCCTCGGCCGCTGCGTCGAGGCGGTGATGGTCAAGTTCGACGACACGCTGATCCCGGGCGTCGGGGCCCACAACGCGCAGGAGGTCTTCCAGAACGAAGTCCTCCCCCGCTGCCGGAGCTGAGCGCCGTGGAAGAACACCGCGACCTGTGGCAGGAGCTGTGGAAGTACGACCCGAACGCGCTCGTCGTCGTCAACCCGCGGATGGAAGTGCTGATCGTCAACCCGGCCTTCTGCCGCATGTTCCTCGTCAGCGCCGAGCGGGTCGTGGGGATGAACCTCGAGCGGCTGCTCGGCGACATCGAGGAGTTCCGCGCGATCTACGCCGAGAACCGCGTCGTCGAGGGGATGACCAAGCGCTTCCCCGCCTACGGGCTGACGGTGCGGATGGTCGCCTTCGCGCTCAAGCAGCGCGGGATGCTCGCCGCGATCTTCCACGACGTCACGAACGAGGAGAAGCAGCGCGACGAGCTGCAGCGGATCCGCGAGCACGCGGCGCAGAAGGTCAACGACGTCGTCGAGGCCCAGATGCGCGTCGTGCAGGAGGTCGCCGGGCTGCTCGGCGAGGCGGTGGCCAACACGCGCGTCTCGCTCTACCAGCTGATCCGCACGATCGAAGCCGAGGAAGACTGAGCGGATGAAGTCCTTCGTCCACCACCGGGCGATCAACAAGGCCGGCGAGGAGGTCTGCGGCGACAGCTTCCGCACCTACGCCGGAGGCGACCGCTGCTTCTTCGTCCTCTCCGACGGCCTCGGCTCGGGGATCAAGGCCAGCATCTTCTCCAACCTGACGGTGCGGATCATCACCGCCATGGCCGCCGCCGACATCCCGCTCTCCGAGATCGTGCGCACCGTCTCCCGCACGCTGCCGCTCTGCCGCGAGCGCGGCATCGCCTACGCGACGTTCACGATGGCCGACGTCTCCAGCGACGGCTTCTGCGAGCTGGTCAGCTACGACAACCCGGACCCGATCCTCGTCCGCGGCGGCAAGGTCTTCGTGCCGGAGTGGGAGGAGCGGACGATCCAGGACAAGAAGGTCAAGGTCGCCTCGCTCCAGCTCGACCAGGGGGACGCGATCTTCCAGGTCAGCGACGGCGTCGTCTACGCCGGCCTCGGCCGGGAGATGAACTTCGGCTGGCAATGGAGCAACGTCGCCCAGTTCGTCGCCGACGCCTTCGCCGAGACCAAGTCGGTCGAGGACACGGTGGACCGCCTGCTGGCCCGCGTGGCCGAGCTCTACGGCGGCGAGCCGGGGGACGACGCGACGGTCATCGGCTCGGAGATCCGCCAGATCCGCTCGATCGCCCTCTTCACCGGCCCGCCGATGGACCGCGCCGACGACCGCAAGGTCGTGGAGGCGTTCCTCGCCGCGCCGGGGCGCAAGGTGATCTGCGGCGGCACGACGGCGAACATCGTCGCCCGCGTCACCGGCCGCTTCGCCGAGGTGGACATCTCGTCGGCGCGCAAGGACGTGCCGCCGATGGGGATCATGGAGGGGATCGACCTCGTCACCGAGGGGGTGCTGACGATCTCCCGCGCCGTGCAGCTGCTCAAGGAGGCGAACCTCGACGAGCGGAACATCCCCGAGGACCGCAACGGCGCGACGGAACTCGCCCGCGCGCTGCTCGGCGCCGACCACGTCAAGCTGTTCCTCGGGCTGCGCGTCGATCCGCTCTACCAGAACCCGCTGCTGCCGCTCTCGATCTCGCTGCGCAAGTACCTAGGGCAGGAGCTGATCGCCCTGCTGCGCGACGCGGGGAAGTCGGTCGAGATCGAGTACCACTGACGCCGCGGCTCACTGCGCGACGGTCAGCGCCTCTCCGGGATAGATCACGGTGTCCTGCGGCATGCCGTTGATGCGGCAGAGATCGCGGACGCTCAGCCCGTGCTGCCGCGCCACGCCGGCGAGCGTCTCGCCGCGCTTCACGACGTGCACGCTGCCGTCGGCCGCCCGCTCGCGGTCGGACTGCACCTCGGCGGTCCGCGCCGGGATGACCAGACGCTGTCCGGCGACGATCCGCCAGCCCTTGCCGAGGCGGTTGGCGGCGGCGATGTCCGCGGCGGCGACGCCGTAGATCCGCGAGATCGACGCCAGCGACTCGCCGCGCTTCACGACGTGGGCCCGCGGCTGCGCCGAGCGGCGCGCGACCTTCGGCGCCTGCGGGGCCTTCGGGTCGGCCGGCGCGGCGGCCGCGCGTCCCTTCTGGGCGAGCTGTTCCTGCGGCGCGGGCCGGCTCTTGCCGCCGGCGGGCGCGGCGACGCGGAGTTCGCGGCCGGCGACGAGCTTGATCGAGCGGCCCATGCCGTTCCACTTCTGGATGTCGGAGACCCGCACGCCGAACCGGCGCGCGACGCCGCTGAGCTGGTCGCCGCGCCGCACGGTGTAGACGCCGTTCACGGCCCGCTGCGCGGCGTTGCGCGGGGCCTGCGCGCGCTGCTGCGGCGCCGCGTCGGCGGCCGCGGCGGCCGCGTCCGGCCCCTGCGGCACGACGAGGACCATCCCGGCGTAGATCCGCGGCCGGCGGCCGAGCTGGTTCGCCTCGGCCAGCGCGCGCGACGACACGCCGTGCTGCCGCGCGATCCAAGCCAGCGACTCGCCGCGCCGCACGACGTGCTCGACCGGCGCGATCCGCTGGTCGGCGGGGACGGCGGCCAGACGGTCGGCGAACCCTTCGGCCGCGCCGACCGGCACCTTCAGGACGAAGTCCTTGTAGGCCGGGGGCGTGACCTGGCGGCGCAGCGCGGGGTTGAGCTGGCGCAGCGACTCGGGGTCGGTCCCGGCGACCGTCGCGAGGACGGAGAGGCTGGTGGACGACGGCACGACGACCGTTTCGAACTGCAGCGCCGGCGCCGGCGTCACGTCGAAGCCGAACCGCTTCGGGTCCTTGGCGACGATCGTGGCGGCGATGATCGCCGGCACGTAGTTGCGCGTCGCCAGCGGGAACTGCCGCAGGTTGGCCGGATCGAAGAAGTCCTTGCTGTTCGTGCGGGCCACGACCTTGCGCACGAAGTTCTCGCCGCAGTTGTACGAGGCCAGCGCGAGGTACCAGTCGCCGAACTCGGCGTAGAGGTCGCGCAGGTAGGCGGCCGAGGCGCGGGCCGACTTCTCCGGATCGGCGCGCTCGTCGAGCCACCAGTTGGTGACCAGCCCGTAGCGGCGGCCGGTCTCGGCGATGAACTGGTAGATGCCGCGCGCCGCGGCCGGCGAGTAGGCGCTGGTCTTGAAGCTCGACTCGACGTGGGCGAGGTAGACGAGGTCCTGCGGCACGCCCTCCTGGGCGAAGATCTGCCGCGCGCGCTCGACGTACATGCCGGAGCGCTCGATGCCGCCGGACATCACGCCGCGCAGGCCGTGCGTCCAGGCTTCGAGCCAGGCGTAGACCTGGTCGTTGAGGACCAGCGGGTAGTCCGCCGTGATCCCCTGCGCCGCCTTGCCGACCTCGGAGAGCAGCGTCTTGTCGAGCTGCGGCTCGGGGCTCTCGAGGATCTCGCCCGACGCCGCGGTCTCGGTCGCGTCGTCGTCGCTGTCGATCTCGGCGCGGATCTCCGACTCGCGCACCGCGCGGTCGCGCTCGGCCTCGATCTGCCGCGACTGCTCGGCGACCTGCGGGTCGGTCTGGGCGAGCGGGGCGAGGATCGCCACGGCGCGGTCCCACGCCTGCTGCGCCTCGTCCATCAGCCCCAAGCGGGCCTGCTCGCGGGCGAGAAGGACTTCCTCGATCGCGTGGTTGATCGTCTCCTGACGGTCGGAGCGCGAGGCGGCGACCGCCCCGGCGACCGGCGCGGCGGCCGGAGCGGCCGGACCGGCGGCCGTGGCGCAGCCGCAAAGAGTGAGCAGCGCGCCGAAGAGAAGAGCCGCAGGACGCCCGAAAGGCGCCGCGGACAAGGGACGGCGGAGAGTATGCTGAGCCAATGTCCTGCCTTCGCTGGGGTTCGGACCGCCCTCGGCGACGGCCCATACCGGAATGTTAGGTGCGCGCGTCCCGCCGCGTCAACAATTCAATGGCGACGCGGCGCTTCCGATGTTGACCGCGCCGCTCCCCGCCCCTACTCTTGGGGCCTACGCTGGCGAAAACAAGGCGACAAGGAGTCAGGTCGATGAGCAGCGGCAAAACCCCGGAAACCACCCCCCTGTCCCTCAGCCCCGAGAAGACCCGCGCCCTCGCCGACGCGGTCAAGCAGATCGAGCAGCAGTTCGGCAAAGGGGCGGTCGTGCGGCTCGGCTCGAACCGGCACGTCGAAGTCCCGGTCATCTCCTCCGGCTCCCTGTCGCTCGACTGGGCGCTCGGCTGCGGCGGCGTGCCGCGCGGCCGCGTCATCGAGGTCTTCGGCCCCGAGTCCTCCGGAAAGACCACCCTGGCGCTGACGATCATCGCCCAGGCGCAGGCCGCCGGCGGCATGGCCGCCTTCATCGACGCCGAGCACGCGCTCGACCCCACCTACGCCCGCAAGCTCGGGGTGGACGTGGACAACCTCCTCGTCTCCCAGCCGGACAGCGGCGAGCAGGCGCTGGAAATCTGCGAGGTCCTCGTCACCTCCGGCGCGCTCGACGTCCTCGTCGTGGACTCCGTCGCCGCCCTCGTCCCCAAGGCGGAGCTGGAAGGGGAAATGGGCGACTCCCACGTCGGCCTGCAGGCCCGGCTGATGAGCCAGGCGCTGCGCAAGCTGACGGCCAAGGTCTCGCAGGCCAAGACCTGCCTGCTCTTCATCAACCAGCTGCGCGAAAAGGTCGGCGTGATGTTCGGCAACCCCGAGGTCACGACGGGCGGCCGCGCGCTCAAGTTCTACGCCAGCCAGCGGCTCGACATCCGGCGCATCGGTTCGATCAAGGAAGGCGAGGAGGTCATCGGCAACCGCACCAAGGTCAAGGTGGTCAAGAACAAGCTCGCCGCCCCGTTCCGCCAGATCGAATTCGACATCCTGTTCAACGAAGGGATCTCCCGCGAAGGGGATCT
>JAJFTU010000283.1 GCA_021372775.1 bacterium
GGACCCGGCGCGCAACAATCTCGCGAAGTTCGAATGAACCTCTCTCCCGGAGAACGAACCATGAATCTCGGTCTTTCGGAGATCTTGTTGGTGGCGGCCCTGATGATGGTGCCGCTGTTGATCGGGGCGGTCTTGGTGGCCTTCCCCGCATGGCGCCTGGTCCAGCGGACGGGGCTTCCCGCCCCGCTCGGCCTGCTCGCCGTCGTGCCGCTGGTCCGCGTCGCGCTGCTCTGGTACCTCGCCTTCGCCAAGTGGCCGGCGGTCGAGCAAGTCGGAGAGCCGTCGAACGAGCCGCGCGGCTGATCGGAACGCGGAACGCGGGCGGCGCGACGCCGCCTAAGTTCAGGGCCGCGGCGGCGCCGCCTTGCGCGCGGCGATCGGCCGCTCGACGCGGACCAACCACTCCGAGAGCGAGAGGCCGGTCGCCTCGATCGCCCGCAGGACGACGATCCCCGCGGCGCGCGCGTCCTCGGCCGCGTCGTGGTGCGCGAAGCGGATCCCGAGGTCGGCGGCGAGGTTCCCCAGGCCGAAGCCGCGCTTGGCGTACTTCGGCCAGGCGCGGCGCGCGACCCGCGCCGAGTCGAGCCAGGTGCAGGGAAACTCGGCGAGGCCGTAGCGGGCCCGCGCCCGCGCGAGCGCCGCGCGGTCGAACGGCGTGTGGCTGACGACGATCCGCCCGGCCATCATCCGCTCCAACTCGCCGTACAGCTCCGGCAGGCGCGGCGCGCCGCGGACGTCCGCCGGCCGGATCCCGTGGACGGCGACGTTCCCGAAATGGAACGGCCCCTCCGGATCGACCAAGCGGTCGAGCGTCTCCACGACCTCCGTCCCCTCGAAGGCGACGACCCCGAGCTGGCAGATGCTCCCCGGGTCGGCGTTGGCCGTTTCGACGTCGATGGCGACGAACCCCATTTCCGCTCCCGGCCGCGGCGAACGAGGGCGGCCCCGCGGCCCCCGCCATGATCCCCCCGCCGGACCGCCCGCGCCCGCCGGGGCGCCGTCCGCCGCGGCGGGGCGACCGTCCGACCATCGGCCGATCGCCGTAGATTGACGCGCGCGGGCGCACGGGTCTTGACTGGCTCATTCCCCCAATAGGAGGCGGTATGCGCAAAGACTGGCGGCGTGGGGCGCGCGTCTTCGCCCTCGGCATGATCCTCGCCGCCGCCGCGGCGCTTTCGGCGTCGGCGGCGGAGAAGATCTCCTGGCTGCGGTACCCGGCGATCTCCCCCGACGGGAAGACCGTCGTCTTCAGCTTCCGCGGCGACCTTTGGAAGGTCTCCGCGTCCGGCGGCGCGGCGACCCCGCTCACGACCAATCCGGCGCACGACACGATGCCGGTCTGGTCCCCCGACGGGACGAAGATCGCCTTCGCCTCCGACCGCTACGGCAACTACGACGTCTTCGTCATGCCGGCCGAGGGCGGCGAGGCCAAGCGGCTCACCTTCCACTCCGCCGACGAAACGCCGACCAGCTTCACCCCCGACGGCAAGGCGGTCCTCTACAGCGCCGCGATCCTCGACGCCGCGTCGAACGTGCAGTTCCCGACCGGCGCGCAGCCCGAGCTGTACAAGGTCTCCGTCGAGGGCGGCCGTCCGGAGCAGATCCTGACGACGCCGGCGATGTACGCCGTCTTCGACCGCGCCCAGAAGCGCCTCGCCTACTCGGACCAGAAGGGTTACGAGATGGAGTGGCGCAAGCACGACAAGTCGGCCTTCGCGCGCGACGTCTGGGTTCTGGACGTCGCCTCGGGCAAGCACACGCGCCTCACCGCGTTCGGCCACGACGACCGGCAGCCGGTCTGGAGTCCGGACGAGAAGTCGCTCTACTACCTCTCCGAGCAGGGCGGCTCGTTCAACGTCTGGAGACTCGACCTCGACCATCCCGACAAGCCGACGCAGGTCACGCGCCACAACGGCCAGCCGGTGCGCTTCCTCAGCGCCTCCCGCGGCGGCGACCTCTGCTTCGGCTTCGACGGCGACATCTGGATCAAGCCGGCCGACGGCGCGGAGCGGAAGCTCGACGTCTCGATCGCCGCCGACCATCCGAGCAACGCCGTCGAATGGACCGACGTCGCCGACGAGGTGAGCGAGTTCGACGTCTCCCCCGACGGCAGCGAGGTCGCCTTCGTCGCCCGCGGCGAAGTCTTCGTCTCCTCCACCGAGCACGGGCAGACCCGCCGGATCACGAACACCCCGGAGCAGGAACGCTCCGTCTCCTTCTCCCCCGACGGCCGCAGCCTGATCTACGCCTCCGAACGGGGCGGCAGCTGGAAGATCTACCGCACCGACCTCGCGGACAAGGACGAGCCGAACTTCTTCAACGCCACCGCGCTCAAGGAGAGCCCGGTCGTGGCGACCGAGGCCGAGACGTTCCAGCCGCGCTGGTCGCCCGACGGCAAGGAAGTCGCCTTCCTCGAAGAGCGCACCACGCTCAAGGTGATCAACCTCGCCTCCGGCAAGACCCGCACCATCCTCCCCGGCGACCTCAACTACTCCTACGTGGACGGCGACCAGTGGTTCGACTGGTCCCCCGACGGCCGCTGGTTCGCGGTGCAGTTCCTCAGCCCGGCGCGGTGGTCGGGCGAGGTCGGCCTGATCCCCTCCTCCGGCGAAGGGAAGCTGGTCAACGTCAGCAAGAGCGGCTACGAGGACATGACGCCGCACTTCGCCGCCAAGGGCGAGATCCTCTACTGGACCTCCGACCGCCACGGCCTGCGCACGCAGTCGGGCGAAGGACGCGAGCAGGACGTCTTCGCCGCCTTCCTCACGACCAAGGCCTGGGACCGCTTCCGCCTCGACGAAGCGCGTCTCGAGCAGGTCAAGGCGAAGGAGAGGAAGCAGGACAAGGACAAGACGGCGGACAAGGCGAAGGACAAAGACAAGGACAAGGACAAGGCCGAAGAGGCCGGTCCGAAGCTCCCCGACCCGGTGGCGATCGAGTTCGACAACCTCGACGACCGCCGCGCGCGGATCTCGATGCACTCCGCCGACCTCGCCGGCGCGGCGCTTTCGCCGGACGGCGAAACGCTCTACTACCTCGCCAAGTTCGAGAAGGGGTTCGACCTCTGGAAGTACGCGCCGCGCAAGAAGGAGATCAAGCTGCTGGCGAAGCTCGACGCGCACGAGGCCGACCTCAAGCTGGACCGCGACGGGAAGAAGGCGTTCGTCCTCGCCGACGGCCACCTCTCCACGGTGGAGCTCGAGTCCGGCAAGCCGTCGCCGATCCGCGCGCAGGCGAAGATGAACCTCGACCCGGCCGCGGAGCGCGCCTACATGTTCGAGCACGTCTGGCGGCAGACGCTCAAGAAGTTCTACAAGGCCGACATGCACGGCGTGGACTGGAAGGCGATGAAGGCGGTCTACTCCCGCTTCCTCCCCTTCATCGACGACAACCGCGACTTCGCCGAGCTGCTCTCCGAGATGCAGGGCGAACTGAACTCGTCCCACTCCGGCGGGCGGTACCGCGCGTCGAACCCCGCCGGCGACGACACCGCCGCCCTCGGCCTCTTCCCCGACCCGGCCTACCACGGCGACGGCGTGGCGATCCTCGAAGTCATCGAGGGCGGCCCGCTGCAGCAGGCCGGCACGAAGATCCACGCCGGCGTCGTCGTCGAGGCGATCGACGGCGCGAAGCTCGCCGCGAACGCCGACTGGTTCGCGCCGCTCAACCACAAGGCGGGGCAGCAGACGCGCCTCGCCCTCTTCGACCCCAAGACCAACGCCCGCTGGGAAGAGACGGTGAAGCCGATCTCCTGGGGCGCGCAGGGACAGCTCCTCTACCAGCGTTGGGCCCGCGCCCGCCGCGACGAGACGGAGCGTCTCTCCGGCGGCCGGATCGGCTACGCCCACATCCGCGGGATGAGCGACGGCGCCTACCGCGAGATCTTCGAGGAGATCTTCGGCCGCGCCTCCGACAAGGACGCGATCGTCCTCGACACCCGCTTCAACGGCGGCGGCAACCTCGACGAGGCGCTCACCGTCTTCCTGAGCGGCGAGGTCTTCGCCCGCCACGTCCCGCGCGGCCGCGAGGTCGGCGTCGAGCCGTCGAACCGCTGGAGCAAGCCCTCGATCATCGTGATGAACGA
>JAJFTU010000284.1 GCA_021372775.1 bacterium
CGGCGCGCCGAGCCCCGCGATCCGCGGCGCGGCCGCGCGGTCCACCGCGTCGGCCCGCAGCCCCGCGACCGTGACGAGGACGATGGTGTCCGGCTTCGACGAGCACCCGCCGGCGACGCCGAGCGCCGCCGCGAGAACGAACCCCGCGCAACGAAGTGAGAGCCTCATGCCGGCCATTCTATCGTGCCGGCCGGACAGCGCCGCGGGATCCCCGCGCCGCGCCCCGCGGCGGCCCGCCGGGGTTCGGCGCCCCGCGTTCCTCGATCCTCTCCGTCCGGCGCGGCGTCGTCCCGCTTCCGCACCGGTCCCCGCGCGTCGCGCTCGGACTCCGAAGTACACTTCGCCCGATCGCCCGCCGGGGTTCGACGCATCGGGGGCGTCGCGGCTCGGCGATCTTCGGCGAGGGGGGGGCGATGTCCGGATCGGCGCACAACGGCGGCGTCCACACGTTCGGCGGCGACTGGACGATCAGGAAACTGGAAATCGTCCAGAGCTATCTTCGCGCCTGCACGCAGGTGATGAAGAACCAGCCGTTCCGCACGGCCTACATCGACGCCTTCGCCGGGACGGGCCGACGGAGGCCGAGCGACGAGGCGGACGACGCCGCGCCGCTCTTCGACTTCTCCGACTTCCACCGCGACGCCAGACCGATTCTGGACGGCTCGGCCCGCATGGCGTTGGGCGTCGAGCCGCCGTTTGACAGGTACATCTTCATGGAAGCCGATCCCGTCAAGTGCGAGGCTCTGCGGGCGCAGGCCGACGACTTTCCGCAGCGGTCGCTCGACGTTCAGTGCGGCGACGCGAACGATCTCCTCCAAGCCCTCGCCGCCAAGGACTGGCGCAAGCACCGCGCCGTGTTGTTCCTCGATCCCTACGGCATGCAGGTGGCGTGGAGCACGATGAAGGCCGTCGCCGACACCCGCGCGATCGACGTCTGGGTTCTCTTTCCGCTCGGCGTCGCGACGCAGCGACTTCTCCAACGCGACGGGAACGTTCCCCCGGGATGGGCGTCCGCCTTGACGCGCATCTTCGGCACGGAGGCGTGGCGCGACGAGTTCTATCGGGCCGTCCAGGAGCCGGCGCTGTTCGACATTCCGGAGAGGCTGGAGAAGACGGCGACGACGCAGTCGATCGCTTCCTTCTACAAGCGGCGACTGACGGAGGTCTTTTCGGTCGTCGCGCCGAACCACGTGTTCCTGCGCAACTCCACGGGCTGTCCCTTGTACATGCTATGCTTCGCCGCGGGAAGCCCCGGCAAGGGCGGCGACGTCGCCCTCAGGATCGCCGACCATATCCTCAAGAAAGACCTCTGATGGCCCGCCGATCCGCGATCGAATGGACGGAGTCCACCTGGAACCCCGTCACGGGGTGCTCCAAGGTCAGTCCGGGCTGTCAGCACTGCTACGCCGAGCGGATGGCCAAGCGGCTGCGGCTGATGGGGCTGCCCCAGTACGAGCGCGGCTTCGAGGTGACGCTTCACGAGGACGCGCTCCGGCTGCCGCTGGAGTGGAAGACGCCGCAGCGCATCTTCGTGAACTCGATGAGCGACCTCTTTCACGAACTCGTGCCGGAAGAGTTCATCGCGCGCGTCTTCGCCGTGATGGAGGAAGCGGGCCGGCACCAGTTCCAGGTCCTGACCAAGCGCGCGCGCCGGCTGAACGAGTTGGCGCCGCGCCTCCCCTGGCCGAAGAACGTCTGGATGGGAGTCAGCGTCGAGACCGCCGCGTACGTCGAACGCATCGACAACCTCCGCGCCGCCGGCGCCGCGGTGAAGTTCCTGTCGCTCGAGCCGCTGCTCGGGCCGCTGCCGGACCTCGACCTCGCCGGGATCGACTGGGTGATCGTCGGCGGCGAATCCGGCCCCAAGGCCCGGGAGATGAAGCGGGAGTGGGTCGTCGAGATTCAGCGCCGGTGCGAAGACGCCGGCGTTCCGTTCTTCTTCAAGCAATGGGGCGGTGTCCGCCGGAAGGAGGCCGGGCGCCTTCTCGACGGACGAACGTGGGACGGCATGCCTTCCTGCGCGTCGAACTTGTCCCGCGCCTGACGCGCGGTCCCTCTTCCGTCCCCGCCGAAGCGCCTTCCTCGCGGACGCGCGCGGACCGGCGTCCGGCCTCCAAGGCCGCGCCGCGCCAACGGCGTCGCGCGGCGTCCAGGACCCGCCGCGCCAACGACGTCGCGCCGCGTCCGAGATTCGCCGCGCCGAGCCCGAGTCCGTTTCGTCGTCGGTCGAACTGGATTGACGGCCCGGGCGCCGGGGTGTATTTCTGATTCCATGACTGTCGAATCGAACGCGAAGGGCCGGGAGGCCGGGCTGGAGCGGCGGGCGGAGCTGTTCAAGGCGCTCGCCGACCCGACGCGGCTGCAGGTCGTCAACGCGCTGCTCGAGCGGCCGCACTGCGCCGAGGAGCTGTCCGGGCGGCTGCGCCGCGCGCCGTCCACGATCTCCTTCCACCTGCGC
>JAJFTU010000285.1 GCA_021372775.1 bacterium
CGCCGGCGTCCGCCTCCTTCAGGATGCCGACGATCTGCTCCACGCCGAACCGGCTCTTCTTCATGAGCGTCCTTTCGCGGGCGAATTATCGCCCCGAGGACTCTCGGTCAGCCCGGACCACTTTTCGGGGAGCAGGCCAGCCCTGATCACACAGGAATGATCAACTATCGATCCAGTGCACGTCCGCGCCGGCAAGCGGGGTCATGTGCCGCCGCCGCGCCTCATCAATTCCGATCCTCCGCACTTCCTCAAACCACTTTCGATATGCGGCCGCCGCAGCCCGTACCGCAGGTTCCGAGTTCATTACACCATCTGGACCGAGCAACGCCGTTCCGACCGCATGTCCCCACTGGCGCGTGAAGATGAATGATACGTAGTACAGTGCCTCTACTCGAATCGGACAAGTGCCCGGTGCAAGCCAGTTCGCATCGCCCCGCGTATTCCCGCAGAAGCGCGCGGCGCGCTCATCCGTGTCAAGAGCGAGAAGACACGCGATTGCCGCTTCCGCGGACGCAGCCTCACTTGTATCCAGCAATACTTGGTCCCTCCCGCCTTTTGGCTCTTGCATGGAGGGGTCGACAAGCGCCTGCCATCGATCGCAGTTCGAACCAGCAGAAGCCGGCAGACAAACGGCGAGGGCGACCGGCCAAAGCCATCGCGTCATTGCTTCTTCTCCTTCGGCTTCGTGTAGTAGCTTGGCGGCTCCGCTCCTTCGACGGGCCACGCGGTACCGGGGCCAGGCCCCGGTGGTGCAGTTACGACTGGAGTTCCGCCGTTCTTGCTCCTCACTGCGGTGACCGCACCAGCATCGCTAACCCCAGTCACCTGCACGGCGTGTTTTGCACTGCTGCCCTCTCTGTACACCCCGACGTCGCCAACTGCTGGTGACTGCGTCTCAACATAACCGTCATGAGAAATCAGGGCCGGCACCTGATCTGGCTGGATCCAGACTTGGCCATCTGCAAATGCTGTCCCGATACAGTTCGTGCTCACATCCCAGCCCGGGAGAAGTGACATGTCACCAGTAGCGGTCTCTTCGCCGGGCGCGGAAAGCGTTACGCGCGGCTTACCCGCCACCTGCGACGCCACGATTGCTGTCCCGTCATCGGCCTCAATGTGGCCCAGCCTGACCCTGAACTCGATCAGCACCTTCGCCCCACCGGGCAGATCGAAGGTCCATTTCCGCCTTTCGAAGCTCATCCCGTCGTTCCAGAAGAGCACGTTGCCATCTTTGTCCTTCCGGACCTTTCCATCTGGATCCGTCCCGTTGACCGGGTTGTTTCTGACGTAGTTATACACATTCCACGACTGCGGGTTCTCCGGCTGGACATCCATCCCCGGATCCACGCTCAGGAACCGCCCCAGCGCCGGGGAATGGTAACGAGCGAGCATGTAGTCGAGCCCGGTCTCCTCGTCCCGCTCGTGCCCCGTGAACTTCTTCCGGCTCGAGGAAGCGACCGGCCCCATCTCGCCGCCGAACGGGTAGTAGTCGTGCGCGTCGGCGTGCGCCCCCGCCGCGTCCGTCGCGACGCGCAGGCTGCCGAGGTGGTCGCGGTGATGGTAGGTCGTCGTCTGGGTTCCGCCGGTCCACGTCCGCTCGGCGACGACCTGCCCCAGCGCGTGCACGTACTCGCGCGAGAGCGTCGGGCCCAACGCGCCGCGCGCGACGACGTACTCGGCGAGCGGCCGGCCCTGCGCGTCGCGCAGCGTCAGCGTCGCCTTCCCGTCCGCTCCCGCGCGCAGCCAGCGGAAGCCGTCCGCCGCGTAGCGGTAGGTCTCGGCCGGCGCGCCGAGCTCCGTCTTCGGGTCGCCTTCCACGAACGTCGTCATCCGGCCGAGCGCGTCCCACGACGCGCCCACGGTCTGACGCAGC
>JAJFTU010000286.1 GCA_021372775.1 bacterium
GAGGAGGTCGTGGCCGCGGGGCTCGCCGACTGCGTCTCGCTCAGTCGGCCGCTGATCCGCGAGCCCGGCCTCGTCCGCCGCTGGCGGGCGGGGGACCGGCGCAAGTCGGCCTGCGGCTCGTGCAACGAGTGCTTCGGCGGCGCGGCCGACGGCGGCGGCGTGCGCTGCATGGTCGCGGAGCGCGCCCGCGCGCGGCGCTAGGCCCGCGCGACGGAGGACCGCGATGCCCGACCGCTTCCGCGTCTCGAACCTGCTGAAGCAGAAGCTGCTCGAGCTGGGCGTCTCCCCGGAGGCGGTGCTTCGCGGCGCGGGGCTGCCGCCCGGCCTCTTCGCGCAGGAGAAGATCTGCCTCTCGACCGACGAGTTCTTCGCCCTCTACGAGGCGATCGGCGCCGTCTCCGACGATCCCGCGGTCGGCCTGCGGCTCGGCGTCGAGGACCGCGTCGAGCGGTACAGCCCGGTGGCGATCGCGGCGCTCTACGCCCGCTCCTTCCGCGACGCGCTGGGACGCGCCGCGCGCTACAAGCAGCTGACCTGTCCCGAAGCGATCGAGGTCGCCGCGCGCGGCGGGGAGTGCGTCGTCCGCTTCCGCTGGACGTTGGCCGACCATCCCGAGCCGCCGATCCTCACCGACCTCTGCTTCGCCTGGTTGCTGGCGATCGGGCGGCGGGGGACGGGGCTGCCGCTGACGCCGCTGCGCGTCGAGTTCAAGCGCAAGGCGGCGCGCCGCGAGACCTACGAGCGGTTCTTCGGCTGCCCGGTCCGCTTCGGCGCCGCGGAGAACGCGCTCGTCTTCCGCGCGGCGGACCTCGACCTGCCGTTCGTCACGCACAACCCCGAGCTGCTGGCGATGATCGCGCCGCAGTTGGAGCGGGAGCTCGCGCAGCGCCGCCGGCGGGGCAGCGCGCGCGACGAGGTCAAGACGACGGTGAAGCGTCTCCTCGCCGGCCGCCGCCCGGACATCAAGGAGGTCGCCCGGGACCTCTCGCAGAGCCCGCGCACGATGCAGCGCCGCCTTGCCGCCGCGGGCGCGACGTTCCAGGGCGTGCTCGAGGAGGCCCGCGACGAGTTGGCCCGGCACTACCTCCAGCACTCGACGCTGGAGCTGGCCGAGGTGGCCTACCTCCTCGGCTACGAGGACGCCAACTCCTTCTTCCGCGCCTTCCGCAGTTGGCAGGGCGTCCCTCCCGGCCGCTGGCGCGAACGCCGCCGCGGCCGCCGCGCGGTCTGAGCCGCGGCGCTCTCCGCTTGACATTATATCAAGCGACGAGCATGCTCTCCCCATGCCCGACGAGCCCCTGACGCCGGACGTGGCGCGCCGATTCATCCGCGCCCTCGTGTCCGCGGGACGCGTCAGGTTCTCGCGCCATGCGCTCGAACGGATAGCTGCGCGCGAGATCGACATGGCCGACTGCCTCAATGTCTTGCGGGCCGGCGCGGTCGGTTCCGCAGAGTGGGAGAACGGCTCGTGGCGCTATTTGGTCTCCACGCCGCGCGGCTATTCGGTCGTCGTGGCGTTCCGCGGCGAGCAGTTGCTCGTCGTCGTGACGGCTTGGCCGGGGGACCGGTGAGGGCGGAGGCCTCATGCTGAGCGAAACGAAGTGCCTCGACTGCGGCGCCGAGATGAAGCGGCGCGTCGAGGACGTTCCCTTCGACGCCGCGCTGCCGGGCATCGTGCTCGCCGGCGTCGCGGTTTATCGCTGTCCCGACTGCGGCTACTACGAAGTCGAGATCCCGCATCTCGAGGAGCTGCACCGCACGATCGCCGCGCATCTCGTCGGGCAGACGCGGCGACTGGCCGGGGCGGAGGTCCGCTTCCTGCGCAAGTGGCTCGGCTGGTCGGGGCAGGACTTCGCGCGCCACGTCGGCGTCAGCCCCGAAACGGTCTCGCGCTGGGAGAACGAGCGCGAGCCGATCGGCGGAACGTCGGACCGCCTCCTGCGGATGATCGTCGTCGTCCGCCGCCCGGTCGCCGACTACCCGCTCGATCACTTGGCCGAGATCGGCGACGTCGCGACGCCCCCCGCGGTCGTCCGCTTTGCGCCGACGAAGCGCGGCTGGAAGACGGCCGCCTGAGGCGCCGTTCGACCGCCCCGCGGGCGACGTCGGCGCGCGGCGCCGAAGCCCCGCAGCCGGCGATGAACCCGGCGATCGGGCGATGCCCGACGGCGACCAGGACGCCGAGCGCGAACTGGACGACGCCGCCGACGAGCCGCGGGTCCGCGAAGGAGATCGGCGCGTCATCGCCGTTCGCGCCCGCCGCCGCGTTTCCTGAGCGGCCCTACACCTTGCCGCCCTTCCACCGCCGCAGGTGCGCGGCCTCGTCGTGGAGCTGGCCCCACATGCGCTCCTTCCGCCGCCTGAGCCGCGCGTCGTGGCGCTCTTCGTAGGCCTGCGCTTCCCGTTCGAGCTCGAGGAAATGCTCCAGCCGCTCCGCCGGGAGATCTCCCGTCCGCACCGCCCGCCGCACCGCGCACCCCGGTTCGCCGTCGTGCCGGCAATCCCGGAAGCGGCACTGCGCGGCGAGCGCGGCGATCTCCGCGAAGACCGCGTCGAGGCCGTCGTCGTCCACGAGCTGCAGCTCGCGCATCCCCGGCGTGTCGAGCAGCAGGCCG
>JAJFTU010000287.1 GCA_021372775.1 bacterium
CCGCCCCTACCGGCCGTGAGCCACGCGCGCCCTTGCCTTTGAAACGTTGAAAGGCAACCGGGTGCCGTGTCCACGTCGGGCGGCAGGCGCGGCGGGGCGCCGTCGTTCCGACGGTCGTCGGGGCGCGCCAGCCGCCCCTACCGGCCGTGAGCCACGCGCGCCCTTGCCTTTGAAACGTTGAAAGGCAACCGGGTGCCGTGTCCACGTCGGGCGGCAGGCGCGGCGGGGCGCCGTCGTTCCGACGGTCGTAGGAGCGCGCCAGCCGCCCCTACCGGCCCCGCCGGGCAGGGGGGGGGGCGTTTACGTCGGGTGGCGGGCGCCCAGCGCGACGAGCGCGGCGTGGCGGTAGAGGTCGGAGAGGGTCGGGTAGTTGAAGAGGGTCTCGGCGATCGCCGCCGCGTCGAGCCCCGCCGCGAGGAACGCCTGCCCGACGTGCACGAGCTCGCTCGCCCCGTGGCCGACGATGTGCACGCCGCGCAGCGCCATCGTCTCGCCGTCGAAGACCAGCTTGAGCAGCCCGTCGGTCGCGCCGGCGATCTGGGCGCGCGGGTTGCGGTCGTAGCGCGCGCGCCCTACGACGTACGGCGCCCCGCGCTCCTTCAGCGCGTCCTCCGTCTCGCCGACGTAGCTGACCTCGGGGATCGCGTAGACCGCGAACGGGAGCTGCTCGGTCCGCGCCCGCGGCCCCTCGATGCCGAAGGCGTGGCGCACGGCGCGCCGCCCCTGCTCCATCGAGGTGCTGGCGAGCGCCGGGTAGCCGATCACGTCCCCCGCGGCGTAGACGTGCGGCACCGCGGTGCGGTAGTTCTCGTCCACCTTGATCAGCCCGCGCTCGTCGGGGACGACGCCGATCTCCTCGAGGCCGATCCCGCGGCTCGCCCCGTCGCGCCCCGCCGCGTAGAGCAGCGCCTCGGCCTCGAACGTCCGCCCGGCGCGCGTCGCGCAGCGGACCCGCGGCGGGTCGCCGTCCAGCCGTTCGATTTGACGGTAGTGGTCGTCGTGGACGACCGCGATCCCGAGGTCCTCGACGAGCGAGCGCTCGAGGAACCCGACGATCTCGCGGTCGAGGTAGGGGAGGAGGCGCTCGCGGGTGTCGATCAGCGTCGTCTCCAGCCCGAGCGCGGCGAAGATCGCGGCGTACTCGATTCCGATCACGCCGGCGCCGAGCACGACGAGCGAGCGCGGCAGCCGGGGCATCCAGAGGATCGACGAGCTGTCGAAGACCGTCTCCATGTCGAACGAAACGTCGCGCGGATGGTGCGGCGCTGCGCCGGTGGCCACGAGCACGTACTCGGCGCGGAGCGTCGCCGTCCGCTCCCCGCCGCGCTCGACGGCGATCGTGCGCGGGTCGAGGAAGCGGGCGCGGCCGCGCACGACCTTCACCGCGTGGCGGGCGAGGGCGGCGTTGATCAGGTCGAGCTCGCGCTGCACGACGCGCCGCTCGCGGTACATGAAGTCGCCCACGGTGAGGTCGCCGGCCAGCGCGACGCGCACCCCTTCGAGCTTGTTCCGCGTCAGCCCGCGCACGAAGAGCGCGCTCTCGCGCAGCGTCTTGCTGGGGATCGTGCCCCAGTTGACGCGGGTCCCGCCGACGACGTGCTCCTGCTCGACCAGCGCCACCGACTTGCCGGCGCGCGCGGCGAGGATCGCCCCCCGCTCTCCCGCCGGTCCGCCGCCGATCACGACGAGGTCAAAGGAGTCCATCGAGCGCTCCGTACGTCTTGAGGAAGTACCACGCGGCGAGGAGGAAGCCGATCGCCACGACCGTCCGCCGCGCGGCGCGCCGGCCGACGCGGTGGGCGAGCGCCGAGCCGGCCAGCCCGCCGAGGACCGCGCCGACCGCCATCAGCGGCACGACCGTCCAGACGACCTGCGCGGAGAAGACGAACGCCGCGATCGCCACGCCGTTGATCGACAGGGCGAGGAAGTTCTTCAGCCCGTTCATCTGGTGGATGTCGGTCAGGCCGAGCAGCCCGAGCGCGGCGAGCATCAGGATGCCGATCCCCGCGCCGAAGTAGCCGCCGTAGAGGCCGACGACGAACTGAAAGGCGATCGCCCCGAGCCACCAGCGCGCGCCGCGCCGCCCGCCGCCGAGCCCGTTGACCCAGCGCGCCACCGGCTCGTTGGCCGCGAGCAGAAGCGCCGCGGCGAGGATCAGCCACGGCACGAGGTTGTCGAACAGCTTCGCCGGCGTGTAGAGCA
>JAJFTU010000288.1 GCA_021372775.1 bacterium
TACTACGAGCTCGAGGACCACGGCCAGATCACGACCCGCCTGATCGAGCACCTCAAGACCCGCTTCTTCGAATCGACCAACATCAAGAAGCTCGTGGCGATGGTCTACGGCGAGCTGGACGACGCCGGCCGCTTCCGCTTCGTTTCGGCGGGGCACGTCCCGCCGCTCGTCTTCTCGCGCAAGTACGACCGGCTGATGCCGCTCGGCGCCGACCGCACCGTGTCGGAGACGCCGCTCGGCCTGCTGCCCGGCGAGGCGGGGGCGGCGCCGAACGCGCCGCGCCCCTTGGCGGCGCCGTCGTCCGAGCACGCGGTCGTCAACGAGATCCAGCTCCTCGGCGAAGGGGATGTGCTGCTGCTGGCGACGGACGGCCTGACCGACCACGGCGGCGGGCGCTTCGTCGCCGAGGAACTGGGCCCCGCGCTGTCGCGGGTCAAGGACTTCTCGGCGCGCGAGATCTGCGCCTTCCTGCGCGAGTCGATCCTCGCCTACGCCCCGCAGGAAGACGACATCTCGTTCGTCGTGGCCAAGCGCCTGCCGGCGCCGCCGGTTCCGCGCTAACATCCTCGTCCCCACCATAGAAGGACGGACATCGTCATGGAACTGAAGGGAAGCCGCACCGCCGCCAACCTGATGCTCGCCTTCGCCGGCGAGAGCCAGGCCCGGAACCGCTACACCTTCGCCGCCTCCGTCGCGCGCAAGGAAGGGCTGGAGCACGTCGCCGCGATCTTCGAGGAGACGGCGGCGAACGAGAAGGAGCACGCCAAGCTGTTCTTCAAGCAGCTCGCGCCGCTGGCCGGCCAGGCCGTCGAGATCGCCGGCTCGTACCCGGTCGTCGCCGGCGACACGGCCGCGCAGCTCCGCGCCGCCCTCGGCGGCGAGAACGAGGAGTGGGAGCAGCTCTACCCCGAGTTCGCGCGCGTCGCGCGCGAGGAAGGGTTCGGCGAGATCGCCCACGTCTTCGAGATGGTCGCCAAGGTCGAGAAGGAGCACGCGGCCCGCTTCGCGCGCCTGCTCGACCACGTCGTCAACGGCACCGTCTTCGAGCGCGAGGGGAAGATCTACTGGCGCTGCCGCAACTGCGGCCACATCCACGAAGGGACCAAGGCCCCCGCGGAGTGCCCGGTCTGCCATCACCCGCGCGCCTACTTCGAGCCGGTCGGCGAGAACTTCTGAGCCTTCCGGCCGCGGCCGCTCTCCGGCGCCGCGTCGGCCTCCCGCGAGGCCGGCGCGGCGCTTCTCTTTTTCGGCTCTCCCGCCCGGCGGGCGCGGAAGTCGGCGGCGCGGCGATCCGCGTCGCGTCGCTCATCGCCCCGCGGTTCGTCCCTCGGGGCGGGCACGGCGCTTGCTGCCATAGGCGTCCGGCAGCCCGCGGCCCGGCCGAATCCTCCGTTTGCGGAACGTCGTCCAAGTCGCGGACTGGGGCGGAGTTGCGGCCCGAACGACGATCGCGGCCGCGGCGACGACGCGCCGCCAAGGGCCGCCGGCCCGGCAAAAGTTGCCGGCCGGCGCCGCCGGCGGCGGCAGATTCGTCCCGCGCCGCGGACGCCGCCGCGGGCTTCGCGGGACGCGCTGTCACGCCCCGACGACGCCGCCCGGCGCAGTGCTGGAGGACCACGACATGGAGATCTCGGGAGTTTCGTCCGCGTACGGCACGTCCCAGACGGACTGGCTGACGCGGCGAAAGGAACGGAAACAGGACTTCTCCGACCTCGCCGAGGCGCTCAATTCGGGCAACCTCTCCGCGGCGAAGACAGCCTACTCGGCGCTGCAGCAGGTCGAGGCGCCGCCGCCCCCGCCGTCCGGCGGAAAGGGCAAGGACGACGCGATCGGCGCCGACGCCGCCGCGCTGGGACAGGCGCTGCAGTCGAGCGACCTGACCGACGCCCAGAGCGCGCTGGCGAAGCTGCAGCAGGACATGCAGGCGCTGCAGGCGCAGGAGGCCGACGGCTCGGAGACCGGCGCGAGCGACCGCGACAAGGCGTTCCAGACGCTCGTCGCCGCGATCAACTCGGGCGACCTGGCGAGCGCGCAGACGGCCTTCGCCGCGCTGCAGCAGCAGGGCGGGACGCCTCCGCCGCCTCCGCCGGACGGTCAGGACGGCACGGCGGTCTCGGCGGTCGCGGGCGGCTCGGGCAGTTCGACCGGCGCGACCTCGTCCACCGACACGATCGGCGCCGACATGTCCGCCTTGGGGAAGGCGCTCGACGCCGGCAACTTGGACGACGCGAAGTCGGCGCTGGAGAAGGTGCAGCAGGACATGAAGGCGGCCCACGCGGGCCACGGACACCACCACCACCGCGCGCAGGCGACGCAGGGCGACGGCTCGCAGACCCAGTCGTTCGCCAGCCTCCTGAGCGCCTCGCTCGGCTCCTCCGATTCGACCTCCTCCACCGACGCCGCCGATCCGCTCGCCGCGCTGCTGGCGGCGCTCGGCAAGACCGCCTCGTCGAACAGCGGCTCGAGCGTCTCCTCGCTTCTCTCGTCGCTCTTCGGCGCGGGCGGCCAGACGGACGCCGCCTCCTCGGTTCTCGGAACCAGCGGCATCAACATCTCCGCCTGACGCGGGGGCGAAGAAGCGCCGCGTCTTTCTCGTCGTCCGGGGCCGCCGCAGTTCGTCGCGGCGGCCCGCGGCGACGTCCGCCGCCTGCTCGGCCGCGGCGACGCCGTGGGACGGCGCGCGTCAGCGCAGGAGTTCCGAGACTTCGAACGGCAGACCGTGCCCGCCCAGCAGCCACACGACCCAGTACGTGCCGTTGAAGACGATGTGCGCGCCGTAGCCGAAGCTCAGGTTGCCGGTTTTCGCCCGCATCGCGGCGAACAAGAGGCCCAACAGAAACGACACGACGCAGAGCTCGACGTTCCGCGATTCCCAGTGCAGGGCGGAGAAGCAGACCGCGCTGAGGGCGATCGCCCAGCCGGTCGAATAGTGGCGCGCGAAGCTGTCGAAAAGCAGGCCCCGCACGAAGACCTCCTCGACGAGAGGCGGAACCAGCGCGTAGAAGAGCCCGAAGAGAACGATCGCGCCCGCCGCGCCGAACGGACGGGCGGCGTGCCCGATGCGCGCGGCGAAGGTCGTCAGGTTCAGGCCCGCGAACTGTCCCCAGTCGAGCGCCTGCGCCGCCCCGCCGAGGGCCGCTCCGAGCAGGAAGAGCTTCCAGCGCGGGGCGAGTCGGCCGTCGCCGGCCTCCCTGCGGTAGCCCGTCGCGCAGACGAGGAACGCAAGGGACAACGCTCCCGCCGCGCCGACCAGCATCAGCCCGACCAGAGAACCGGGGGCGAGCGCGAGGTGGCTTCGGTCCGCGGCCTCTCCGCCGACGCTCCGGACTGCGAACATACCCGCGACCGCGAGCACGGTCACCAAAAAGTAGTTCGCGCCCAGCAAGCCCCACGGCCGAAGCCACGGTCGGACCGAAAAGACCCGAGGAACTCTCACGTCCGATTTCCCCCCCGGCGACGACGCATTATGGACCTGCCGGATGAGAGGGCGGGGCGGGATCATGGCCTGAATCCGTTGGCGCGGCGCGCGGCGCTCGAAGACTTCAATTTACAGAAGCGACGTTACGCTCCCGTCCCGACCACCCCGTCGGCGAGGTGGTATGCGGGTGGGAGGAGGGCGTCCCCGGGGCGCCCGCCGCACGAGGTCGGCGGCCCGAAAGCGGTGAAGAGCGACGCGCGCTCCGGCGCGGATGAGGGAGCGCACTGCGCACCACTTTCCCCCGCGAAATTCGGGGAACTGACGAAGCGGCCCCCGCGCACCTCCGGACAAACGAACGCCGCGCCCCCTCTCGCGGGAAGGCGCGGCGCGTCGCGTCGGGCGGAGGGCGTCAGGGCTTGAGCGTGCCCGCCTTGACGTAGGCCTCGTAGAGCAGCATCGCGGGGTGGAGGGTCGGCTGGTCCATATTCGCCTGGGCGAGGCCGTCTTCGATCGTCATGCGGCAGCCGGGGCAGCCGGTCGTCGCGGTGTCGGCGCCCGTCGCGCGGATGCTCGCCGCCTTCTTCGCCGTGACCGCGCGCGACAGCTCGTAGTGGGTGAGGCTGAACGAGCCCGCGCCGCCGCAGCAGCGGTCGGCGTCCTTCATCTCGACGAACTCCACGCCGGGGATCGCCTTGAGGACTTGCCGCGGCTCGGCGGTCACGTGGACGGAACGCGCGAGGTGGCAGGAGTCGTGGTAGGTCACCTTCCGCTCGACCCGCCCCATCGGCTTCTCCAGCGCGCCGATCTCGATCAGCAGCGGGTGGACGTCGGTGGACTTCGCGGCCAGCGCCTCGGCCCGCGCCTTCGCCTCCGCGCCGAGCGGCAGCCCGTGCGGGTACTGCTCGGCGAACGAGACGACGCAGGTGCCGCAGGCGAAGACGACGCGGTCGAGGCCGTACTTGCGGTCGGCCTCGGCGAAGACGGCGAGATTGTGCTCGGCCATTTCCACGGCGAGCGGCAGGTCGCCGGAGGTGTAGACCGGCGCGCCGCAGCAGTGCTGCTCCATCGGGAGCACGACGTTGCAGCCGTTCGCCCGCAGCACCTCGACGATCGCCCGGCCGGCGTCGGTGTAGACGTAGTTGTTCACGCAGCCGGTGAAGAAGGCGACGGTCCGCTCCGCCGGGCCGTAGGCCGGGTTGAATTCCTCGTACTGGTCGCGCAGCGGGACGGCGGCGAGTTCGGGGATCACGCGGCGCATGTCGAGCCCGATGATCGGGAAGCGGGCCGCGCGGGAGGGCCGGCGCGCGTCGGGCGCGGGCACGCGCTTGAGCGCGAGCCCCTGCATCTTCGCGCCGAGCCGCAGCCCGCCGTCGAAGAGGCGCCGCGCCCGCAGGCCGGCGAAGGCGATCTTCTTGGCGACCGGCAGCCCGGCGGTCGCCGCGAGGGCGGCGCGCGCGGCGAGGACGATCTCGACGCACTTCACGCCGCAGGGGCAGTTCTTCTCGCAGGCCTTGCAGGTCAGGCAGAGCCCGAACCGCTCCTCCAGCTCCGCCGTCGGCTGCAGCCGCCCCTCGAGCACGTCCACGGCCATGCGGATCTTGCCGCGGGCGACGGCGCCCTCGTGGCGCGTCTCGAGGTAGAGCGGGCAGACCGCCTGGCAGTTGCCGCACTTCATGCATTGCTGGATCTGCTCGCGCGCCCGCGCGAGGACTTCCATGCGGCCGTCCATCTCAGCGGCTCCGCGGCACGATCTTGTCGGGGTTGAGGATGAAGTCGGGGTCGAGCGCGGTCTTGATCTTGCGCAGCACCTCGACGCCGGTCTTGCCGAACTCCCACTCGAGGTACTTGCGCTTGGCGACGCCGATCCCGTGCTCGCCGGAGAGCGTGCCGCCGAGGCGCACGGCGACCTCGAAGATCTCGTCCACCGCCTTGTGCACCCGCTCCATCTCCTCCGCGTTCCGCTCGTCGCAGAGGATCGTCGGGTGGAGGTTGCCGTCGCCGGCGTGGCCGAAGGTGCCGATCAGCAGGCCGTGCTTCGCCGCGATCTCCTTGAGCGCGCGGAGCATCTCGGGGATCTTGGAGCGGGGGACCGTCGCGTCCTCGAGCACGGTGGTCGGCGACTTCTGGGCGAGGGCCGGCAGCGCCGCGCGGCGGGCCGCCCAGACCTTGTCCCGCTCGGCGTCGTCCTTGGCCACGCGCACGTCGCCGCCGAAGCCGCGGCAGACGGCGACGACCGCCTCGGCCTCGCGCTCCACGACCTCGGGGAGGCCGTCCACCTCGATCAGCAGGATCGCCTCCGCGTCGGTCGGCAGCCCGACCTTCGCGTACTCCTCGACGGTCTCGATCGTGATCCGGTCGAGGATCTCCATCGTCGCCGGGATGACCTTCGCGGCGATGATCCCGGTGATCGTCTTCGCCGCGGCGTCCATGTCGGCGAAGACGGCGAGCATCGCCTTCCGCGCCGGCGGCGCGGGGATCAGCTTCACCGTGATCTCGGTGATCACGCCGAGCGTCCCCTCGGACCCGACGAACAGCTTGACGAGGTCGTAGGCCGAGACGTTCTTCACCGTCTTGCCGCCGCAGCGGAACTTCTCGCCGTCGGCCAGCACGATCTCCAGCCCCATGATGTAGTGCTTGGTCACGCCGTACTTCAGGCCGCGCAGCCCGCCGGAGCACTCGGCGGTCGAGCCGCCCATCGTCGCCGTCGTCACCGTCCCCGGATCGGGCGGGTAGATCAGCCCGTGGGGGGCGACCGCGTCGTTGAGCGCCTGGATCACGACGCCGGGCTGGACCGTCGCGGTGAGGTTCTCCGCGTCCACCTCGAGGATCTTGTTCAGCCGCGCCGTCGAGAGCACCAGCCCGCCTTCGAGCGGGATCGTCCCGCCGGAGAGGTTCGTCCCCGAGCCGCGCACGTAGACCGGCGTCTTGGTGCGCGAGGCGAGGCGCATCACGCCCTGGATCTCCTCGGTCGAGCCGGGGAAGAGGACCGCGTCCGGGAAATGCGAGGGCATGTCGGCCGTGGCGTCGAAGGCGTAGCAGGCCTTGTCCTCGGGCGTGGTGAGGACGTGTTCCTCGCCGAGCAGTTTCTTCAGTTCGTTCACGATCTCGGACGTCGGCATCGCGGGCGCTCCTTGTGGGGACTGTCGCTGGAAAGCGTTGGCGACAAGGGGCGCGCGGACGCACCCCCAAGAAACCGATAGGCCCGCGGCCCGCCGCGGCAAGAGCGCGGCGGCGAAATCAGCGAATTGTCACGTCAGTCGCCTTTGAAGGCGGACGCCGGCGCGACGCCGGCGCGCTTCGCGCCGCTACCCCGCGACGCAGATCGAGTTCTTGCAGACCGTTCCGGCGCCGCAGACCCTGCCGCAGGCGCCGCAGTTGCGGTCGTCGGTCGTCAGATCGCGGCAGACGCCGCTGCAGATCGTCCGTCCGGCGCTGCAGGTCGCGGTGCACATCGAGGAGGTGCAGACGTTTCCCGCCGCGCACGAGGTCGTGCAGGAGCCGCAGTGCGTGCGGTCGGCGGCGAGGTCGCGGCAGACGCCGCCGCAGTTCGTGAGGCCGCTCGCGCAGGACAAGACGCAGGCCCCGCCGGAGCAGACCTCTCCCGCGGCGCAGGCGCGGCCGCACGCGCCGCAGTCGGCCCCGTCGTTCTGGAGGTCGCGGCAAGTTCCCGAGCAGTTCGTCAGCCCCGGCTGGCAGCCGGCGTAGCAGCTTCCGCCGGCGCAGTACTGGCCCGCCGCGCACGTCGCGCCGCAGGCGCCGCAGTTGGCCGGATCGTTCTGCAGGTTGCGGCACGCGCCGGCGCAGTTGTTCAGGCCGGACTGGCAGGTCGCGGCGCAGTCGCCGTTCGAACAGACCTGGCCCGAGGTGCACGTCCGGCCGCACGCGCCGCAGTTCGCCGTGTCGGACGTCACGTCGCGGCAGACGCCGCCGCAGCGCGTCGCCGCGCCCGGGCAGACGTCCACGCAACTGCCGTAGAGGCAGCCCTTGCCCGCGCCGCAGACGACGCCGCAGGCGCCGCAGTTGAGCGGATCGGTGGAGAGCAGCGACTCGCAGCCGTCGTTCGGCAGGCCGTTGCAGTCGGCGAACCCCGGCCAGCAGGTCGCGACGCGGCACTCCCCGAGCGCGCAGGCCGCGTTGGCGCGCGGCAGATTGCAGTACGCCTCGGCGCCCGGCTCGTCGGCCGTTCCGTCGTCGTCGTTGTCGAT
>JAJFTU010000289.1 GCA_021372775.1 bacterium
CGCGAGCGCTCCGACGAGTAGATCGGCGAAAGCTGCTCGGCGAACCGCGACTGGAACCCCCACTCGAACTGCACGCGCTCCTTGAGGTAGATCGGCAGGAAGACCGGCCGGTCGCGCAGCACGCGGAAGTACGCGGCGGCCACCGCGCGCAGCTGCCCCGCCGGGTCGGCGACTTCGGCCAGCGCCTCGTCCACCGCGCCGCGGAACAGCTCCGCGCCGTGGACCAGCATCCGCTCGTAGAGCTCCTGCTTCGACGGAAACTGCTCGTACAGCCCCTGCATGCCGATCTCGGCTTCGCGGGCGACTTCCTGCATCGTCGCTTCGTCGAACGGCTTGCGCCCGAAGACGCGCTCCGCGGCCTCGATCAGCACTTCCCGCCGCAGCGTGCGTTCGCGTTCCTTCCTCGGCGCCGGCATCCGCGTCCCCCTCATCCCCGGCGCGTCTCGGCGGCGACCGCCAAGGAGAAGTAGAGCGCGGCGAGGGCACACAGAATACCCCACTCCCACGCGACGTCCGAAAGCGAGGCGCCCATCCGCAGCACGCGCACGAGGCCGGCGATTCCCGTCGTCGAGGGAATCAGCGCCGCCGGCGCGCGCAGCCAGAGCGGGATCGCCTGCGCGGGCCAGGCGAAGCCGGCGAGGAACGCGGCGGGGATCGAGGTGAACATCAGCGTCTGCAGGGCGGTCTCGCGGCGCGGCCAGAAGGCGCCGCAGGCGAGGCCGAGGAAGGTCGCGGAGACGATGAACGGCGCGGTGAAGACGAGGAGGCGCGCCGCGGAGTCCGGCGCGCCGCCGAAGCCGTGGAGCGGGCAGACGACGCCGAAGTAGAACACGACGTGGACGAGATAGAGCGCGCAGTAGACGGCGGCCCGCCCGAGCACGACCGCGGCGGAGCGGACGAGCGAGCGCGGCGCGGCGCCGCCCTCCGGAGCGGGAGCGCCGGCGCCCGAACCGTCCGCGTCGCCTCTGTCCGCGCGCGCCGCTCCTGCGCGGTCGTTTCCGCCTGCGCGCGCCGCGTCCTCGCGGGCGCCGCCGCCGCGGATTCCGATGCCGATCAGCAGCGTCTGCTGCAGGATCAGCGCGAAGACGGCGGGAACGATGAACGAGTCGTACCCCTCGACCGGGTTGTGGAGCGGCTGCATGTCGAAGGCCAGCGGCGCGCGGCGCGCCGTCGCCTCGCCGCGCGGCGTGCCGGAGGCGACGAGCCGACGGACCTTGATCGTCGTCGAGACGACCTTGGCCGCCGCCCCGACGCCGGTCGAGAGCTGGCGGTAGGTGAGCAGGTTGCTCGCGTCGGCGAACTCGCCGATCGCCGCGCGGTCGCCGCGGAGCAGGTCGCGCTCGAAGCGCGGCGGGATCACGACCGTCCCCGAGACGACTCCCGCGCGCTCCAGCTCGGCCGCCTCGCGCTCGTCGTCGAGCACGCGGGCGACGGCCGTCAGCTCGTGCGCGTCGATCAGCCGCGTCAGGCGGCGGCTCGTCGCCGAATGGTCGAGATCGACGACGGCCACGGGAACCCGCTTCAGGACCTTGTTCATGTAGGGCGCGGGGTAGAGCAGCGAGTAGACGATCACCGATCCGACCAGCACGACCAGCGGCGCGGGATCGCGGAGCAGCGAGCGCGCCTCGTCGAGCGCGGCGCTAAAGAAGGTCTTCATCACGCCGTCCGGAAGCGCGGATCGCGGAGCAGACGGCCGTAGCGCGGCGCGCCGAAGATCAGGCCCGCGGCGACGAACGCGGCGAGCGCGCCGCACGTTCCCGCCGACGCGGCCGGCGCCGCGCCGCGCGAGGCCTGCTGCACGAGCAGCCGCACGAAGTGGCTCAGCGGCAGCAGCGCGCTCCAGACCCTCGCGAACAGCGGCATCCCGACGGTGGGGAAGGCCGAGCCGGAAAAGGCGAAGGCGGGGGCGGAGTAGATCGCGGCGAGGCTGGTCGCCGTCCGCAGGTCGGCGGTGAGCGCGACGAAGAGCAGCGCCACCGCCGCGCAGGCCAGCACGAACAGGGCGGACGCGGCGATGACGAGCGGGACGCTGCCGCGCAGCGGCACGCCGAGCGAGCCGAAGAGGACGCTGAGCATCGCCGCGGCGAGAACGGAGAAGAGGCCGAGGTGCGGCAGCGCCTTGCCGAGCAGCGCCGCGGGAAGGCTTCCGCCGCCCGCGTCGAGGAACGCCGCCCCGCTCCGCTCCTTGATCTCCGAACCGAAGACATCGGCGAACATCATCACCACGAAGACCTGCAGCATCGCCGGAAGCACGGTCGAGAGGAAGTACGGCACGTAGCTGATCGAGGGGTTGAAGAGCGTGTGCAGCTCGACCGGAACCGGCTCGAGCCCGCTGCGCGCCGCGGCGGCCGACTGCCCCCGCGCCGCGCGCCAACGGAACTCGAGGCGGGCGGCGGCGTCGCCGACCGTCTGCCGCGCGGCGCGCCGGATCAGGCTGTAGGGGAGGATGTACTGCGCCTCGCCGTGGCAGACGATCGTCGCCGTCTTGCCGCGCAGCACGTCCCGCTCCATCCGCTCCGGCAGCGCGACGACCGCGTACGCCTCGCCGCGCCGCACGCTCCGCTCCGCCGCCGCCATGTCGGGGACGTCGGTCGCGTCGAGCGTGCGCGTCGCGGCGAGCGCGCGCGCGACGGCGCGGGAGAGCGGCGTGCGGTCGAGATCGACGACCGCGACCGGGAGCTTCGCCGGCACGCCGGCGCGGAACGTCCCGACGAGGACGACGAACGAGATCGCCGGGAGCGCCAACGCCATCAGCGGATAGAGAGGGCGGGCGACGATCCGGCCGACCTCGCGGCGCGCCGCCGCGGCGACGTGGCGGACGAAGCGGTTCATCGGCGGGCGGCGTCGTCGGCGAGGAGAGCGCTCATCCCGGGGCGGAGCCCGGCGATCGGCCGCACGGGCCGCGCGCGCACCTCGAACGTCTTGAGGTCGAAGCCGCCTTGTGACTCGGTCGTGCGCCAGGTCGCGAAGTCCCCCTGCGGCGCGACGTAGTAGACCTCGAACTCCCCCGCGGCGTCGGAGAGGGCGGGAATGCGGAGCGCGAGGCGCGCGCCCATCGAGAAGCGCGCCATCTGGTCCTCGCGCACGTTGAACGTCGCCCAGACGTCGCCGAGGTCGACGAGCGTGACCACGCTCGCGCCGGCGCCGACCAGCTCGCCCAACTCGACGTTCTTGCGGTAGACCTCGCCCGCCGTCGGCGCGACGACGCGCGTCTCGTCCACCAGCGAGGAGATCTCCGCCACCGCGCCGGCCGCGCGCCGCTCGATCGCCGCGGCGGCCGCCTTGTCCTCGGCGCGCGCGCCGTTCAGCGCCTGGTCGTAGCGGGCGCGGGCGACGTTCTCGAGATCCTTCGCGGTGCGCGCCGCCGTTTCGGCCTCGTCGAGCCGCTGGCGCGGCACGACGCCGTCGGCGTGGAGGCGCCGAATGCGGCCGCAGGTCGTCTCGGCGAGCTCCGCGGCGTGCACCGCGCGGCGCCAGTCGTTCTCGGCGCTGCGGCGCTCTTCCTCGCGCGCCCCGCGCAGCGCCTTGTCCCGCTCGGCGGCGGCGGCGGCGCGGGCCTCCTCGGCCTGCGCGAGGCGGGCGCGGATGTCGGGACTGTCGAGGACGGCGAGGAGCGCCCCCCGCTCGACGTGCGCGCCCTCGCGCGCCGGCAGTTCGGCGACGCGGCCGACGACCTTGGAGGCGACGTTCGTCTCGGTGGCTTCGATCTGCCCCTGGATCTGTTCCGGGCGCGGCTTGGCGCGGAGCCAGACGGCGGCGACGAAGACGGCGGCGGCGGCGAGCAGCGCGACGACGAGGGCGATGCGGCGGAGAAGGAGTTTCATCGGGTCACCTCCGCGTCTTCGCGCGGCAGATAGTCGAAGTAGCTGGAAGAGAGGCGCGCCGCGGCGAGGAGCCGTCCCAGCGCGACGTCGAAGTCGCGCTCCGCGGCGAGCGTCTCGAGGCGCACGGCGGCGAGCGCGACGCGCGCGTCCACGACCTCGAGCGAGGTGGCCATCGCCTCGTCGAACCCGCGCCGGCGCGTGCGGAGGTTCTCTTCGGCGAGAGCGCGCGCGGCGCCGAGCGCTTCGTACTGCTCGCGGGCCCGGGCCATCTCGCGGTACCAACGCTCGACCGCGGTCCCGACGTCCCGCGCCGCCTGCCGGCGGGCGTAGGAAACCTCGCGCGCGGCGGCCTCGGCGGCGGCGATGCGGCGCGGCCGCGCCATGCCGTCGAAGAGGGTGAAGCGGGCCTCGACGCCGACGGACCACGTCGGGTCGAGCACGGTGAGGTCGGTCGTGCGCAGCTCGCGCGAGCCGAAGGCGACGACCTCGGGCCGTCGCGCGGCGCGTTCCGCGTCGGCGGCCGCGTCGGCGGCGCGGCGGCGCGCGTCGAGGGCGGCGAGGAGCGGGTTCTCGGCCCGGGCGCGGTCGCGGAAGAAGTCGAGCTGCGGGACGTCGCGCGGGGCGAAGAGCGGCGTCGTCGGCGCCGACGCGACCTCCGCGACGCCGAGCAGGTCGGCGAGCGCGACGCGGGCGAGGGCGACGTCGTGCAGCGCCCGCTTGAGGGCGCGGTCCGCCTCGGCGCGCGCGACCTCGGCGTGCAGCAGGTCGGCGCGCGCGATCTGCCCCTCGGCCTCGAGGCGGGTCGCGTCGGCGACGTGCCGCTCCAGATCGGCGAGGACTTCGCGCCGCACGTCCACCGCGTCGAGCGCGAGGCGGAGCGCGAAATAGCGCTCGACGACGTCGGCGGCGAGGGTCTCGTTCTCCCGGCCGTGGAGGGCCTCCGCCGCGTCGACCCGCGCCTGTCCGGCGCGCCGCGCCGCCGTGATCTTGCCGCCGGCGTAGAGCGGCCAGAGGAAGCGGACGTCGGCCCGCGCGAAGTCGCGGTCGAGCACGTCGAGGCCGAGCGGCGGGATCGCGGACGGGGGCACGCCCGGGTTGAGCTCCAGCAGGAGCCCGCGCAGCGGCGAGAGGTCGATCCGCAGGGGATCGTCCATCCGCACCGCCCGGGCGTGCATCTCGACGGTCGGCCAGACGAGGGCGTCGGCGACGCCGCGCAGTTCCCGCGCCTCCGCGACCGCCTCGCCCGAGGCCCGCAGCGCATCGTTGTCCGCGCCGGCCTGACGCAGCGCCTCCGCCAGCGAGAGCCCCTCGGCGGCGCCGGCGGGCGAAGAACTGGCGGCGGCGGCCAGGCCGAGGAGGATCGCCAGGCGCGCGCCGCGGACGGATCGACGTGGTGAGCAGAAATTCATATTCCGAAAATAGAATCAAAAACTCTCTCCGTCAAGACGCGCCGCCCGACCCGATCCCCGCCATTGCCTCTCGAGCCGAAAGGCAACGTTTCGCGAGGTCCATGTCGGGCGGCAGGCGCGGTGGGATCTTGAGCGGGGACACGGCAATCGGGACGCGCCAGCCGCCCCTACGTCCGTCGCCATCGCGGCGCCGAACGCGCCCGTCCAACGCAGGCCGCCGAACGCATGGCGTCGAAAACGACAAGCGCGTCGAGCGGCGGGGGGCGGCGGCGGAGCATTGCCCCGTCGCGGAGCCGCCGCCCCCCGTCGCGCGGCGCGCGCCCCCGAGACGCACGCGCCCCGACGCTCCAACGCCGATCGCCCAACAGCGACCGCGAACCAAGGCCGTGGCGCGAGGCGAGACAAGAAACACGAACCATCAAAAAGGATCATCCCCTCGCAGACAGCCAGCGACTCGTGCAACCGAAGACGACAGCGCGTCGGGCGAGCGGGGGCGGCGGCGAGCCGTTGCCCCGTGGCGGAGCCGCCGCCCCCGTCGCCCGACGCGCGTCCCTCGAATCGCGCGGGCATTGAACCGCGGGCCCCGCGGAGCGTTACGCCGCCGAAACCCGCAGCCGCCAAACCCGCGAAACGCGCGGGCAGTGACATCGTCGACACGCTCGAGGATCAAGCCCGCGGACCCCGCGGCAGTGACGCCTTCGAAACCCGCAGCGCCGCACAAAAGAAGAGCGGGGCCGGCGCGCACCCGGCCCCGCCCCGATCCCCGAGACCCGAGAAGTTACTTCCGTCCCTTGATCTTGATCTCGCTGATCGCGAGATTCCGCGAGTCGCGGCCCGGATAGACCTTCTCGACCACGATGTAGAACTTGTCGATGCGCGTCCGCGGCGCCTCGAACCGCGCGAACCCCTTCTGCGACGGATCGCAGCGCAGCGGAATCACCCTGCCGCCCGGCAGCTCGGCGCGGCCCGTCAGCAGCCGGCCGTTCTTCTCGAAGTTGTCGCCGAGCTGGTCGCCGTTGGCGATCTCGAGCGCGGAAACCTCGAGCGGCTTGGCGAACTCGAACTTGATCACCTGCCCCTCGCCGTTCTTCGCCGAGGGCGCCGGCCGCCACGCCGTCTCCACCTTCCCGTCCACGAGATTGCGCGGGTTGAAGGCGCGCCCGCCCGACGGCGGCGCGAACGACGTCGTCGCCACGCTCTTCACGCCGTCGGTCAGGTCGAGCTCGTCCGGCGGCGCCGTCGGCGCGGCGGGCGCCGCGGCCGGCGCGTCCTTGGCCAGCTTCTCCGTCGCGGCGACGCTCTGCTGCGCCCCGGCGTTCCCGAAGTTCGTGAACCACTTGTAGCCGACGAACAGCCCGATCACGACGAGGATCAGGGCCGCGATCGACAACACCATCGGAATCCACGATCTCTCTTCGCTGCTTTCGCCCATTCTCGAACCCCCAATCCCGGCGTTGGTTCCCCTTGAATCCCGCGCCGGACGTGGAGATTACGTTAACGCCGCGCCGCGAGCGGCCACAAGAGGGCCGCGGACAAAAGAGCGCTTCGCCGCTGCCGCGCGCGGAAGGAAAGAAAGGGGGCGGACGCCGGACGCGCGACGATCGACCGGTAAACAAAGAGGCGGCCGGCGTCGCCGCCGACCGCCTCTCCGTACTCCGCGCGCCGTCGTCAGGGGCAGGTCGCGCCGAGGATCTGCGCGCGGTTGCAGGCCCACGAGGCGTCGTAGGCGCTCTCGCGCTCGACGCCCGCGCTGGTTCTCCCGAAGGAGCCCTGCGAGCTCCCGTCCTGCCCGACGAGAACGAAGTAGACCAGCCCGCCGGCGCCGACCGGGCCCGGATCGAAGGCGGCGCTTCCGCCCGCGCCGAGCGAGCAGGCCGCGTTGTGGAACCGCCGGTCGGCGACGCCGCCGGCCGGAACGAGCGTCCAGAAGGCGGCGTGGTCGGTCGCGCCGCAGGCCGGCGCGTAGCTCACCTGGATCGCCGTTCCGGTTCCGCGCCTGCAGGTCATCGTTCCCGCGGCGCTCGCCTCGGCGGGGCCGACGACGGCGGCGGCGGAGCACGCTCCGGCGAGCGTCTGATCGACGGCGACGTTGTCGATCATCCAGTACCAATCCCACGCGCCGGTGTAGCGGAAGCGGACCTGCGCCGACGTCCCGCCCGCGACCGCCGATGTGACGTCGATCGTCTGGTGGCCGGCGGCCGTCGCCGATCCGACGTCGCTCGCGCCGTAGGTCGCGACGGTGGTCCACGTCGCGCCGCCGTTGATCGTGACGTCCACGTACGCGGCGCTGGCGCTGTAGGCGCGATAGAAGGTGTCGAACGAGAGCTGGTAGCTCCCGCCGGCGGCGACGGCGAACGCGGGCGTGATCAGCGAGTCGTCCTGCGTGACGCCGTTCCCCTCGCCGTCGCTGTCGATGATCTCGATCGGCGCCGTCATCCCCGCGGGGATCGCCCGGCTCTTCGGGTTGGTCGTCGTCCAGGTCCAGCCGGTCGCGCCGCTGCTGCCGCCGTTGACGACGGTCCAGCCGGTCGGCGGATCGCCCGCGGCGAACGACTCGCTCAGCAGGTTGCTCGCGGCGACGACGCCGGAGGGGGCGCCGCCGCGCGCGGCGACGTTGGTGTCGGCGATTCCGTTCGCGCCGTCCACGGCGCGGACGATGTAGTACTGCGTCGTCCCGTTCGCCAGGTTGTTGCGGTCCACGAAGCTCGTTCCCCCGAGGCCGTCGGCGATCAGGTTGCCGGGGCCGGGCGCAAAGGAGGCGCTGGTCGAGCGATGGACGCGGTAATGGACTTGCCCGCCGCAGTGGGCCGTCGCCGCGCTCCACCCGAGCTGCAGCCCGCAGGCGGCGGTCTTCGTGTCGGCGACGGAGGCGACGCCGGCGAACGTCGGCGCTTCGGTGCAGGCGCCGCTCGTCCCCGCGGCGACGGTTCCGGTGACGTCGGACTCGCAGTCGGCGAACGCGCGCACTTGGTAGTAGTAGGTGATCCCGCCCGAAACCGCGTCCACGAACGACGTCGCGCCGGCGGCGGCGGTTCCGGCGAGGGTGAACGGACCGCTGAGCGAGAACCCGCGGTAGACGTGGTACTCGGCGGCGCCGGCGACGCCGGTCCACTGGACGAGGATCGCGTTGTCGCCGTCGCCCCTGGCGCTCACGTCGGTCGGCGCGCCGATGCAGGTTCTCGCGTTGTAGATCACCAGCGCGAAGTCCTGGTCGGTCGCGTAGCCGTTGACCGGCACGCCGTCGCCGGCGATGTTCGTTCCGACGACCGTCGCCGCGAACGGGCCGGACACGCCGGCGGGGATGAAGACGCTCTCCACGTTGTTCCGCGCGTCGGCGGTTCCCCCCTCGACGGAAGTGCCGCCGGAGAAGACGTTGCCGAGATAGGTCTTCCCGCCGACGGTCACCGCGAGGTCGAGGTTGTTGACGTAGGCGTTGCCCGTCGTGGCCCCCGGCGCGTCGGTCCAGGCCAGCGTCACGCGGAAAGGCTTCGTCGGATCGGCGACCACTCCCGCGTAGCGGAACGACTGGCCGCTCGCCGTCAGCAGGGCGTCCTGGTCGTGCCGGAAACGCGCCGTGCCGTCGAACGCGGCCTTGAGATCGAGGATCCCGAACCCCTGCGTCACGGACGGCAAAGCGTCGTTGGCCGAAACGCCGGTGAGATAGCGGGCCGAGTTGACGAACCACGCCTTCGTCATCGCCGGGCTCGGCGCCGCGCCGCCGGCGAGGTTCTGGTAGAAGTGATAGAAGAGCGACGCCGCGCCGGCCACCGCGGGGGCGGAGTGGCTCGTTCCGGAGCTCGCGGCGTAGAGCGTCTGCCCGTCGGGATGGTACTTGTCGCAGACGCCGGTTCCCGAGTAGCCGAGATCCTGGGACGCCGCGCCGATGATGTGCGTGCCCGGCGCGACGATGTCCGGCTTGATCCGCTGGTCGGCCGTCGGCCCGCGCGAGGAGAAGTCCGCGATGTCCAGCGCGTTGTCGGCGCCCGTCGTCCCGACCGCGCAGCCGTCCGTCCAGTCGGGGCGGACGCTCTCCGAGGCGCCGACCGAGATCACGTTCTTCGCGCTGCCCGGCGATGCGACGGTCGTGCCGGCGGGACCGCTGTTGCCGGCCGAAAAGACGGTGATCATCTCCTGGGCGCCGCCGACTCCCGGCTGCGCGTCGCGGACCAGCGCGTCGTACTCCTGGCAGTCCGTGTTGTAGACGCCGTAGGTGTCGGCGCCCCACGAGTTGTTCGTGATCCGCGCGCCGAGCGCGTAGCTGTTCGAGGTCAAGGCGCTGTTCGCGGCGGTCGTGCCCCACGAGCCGCTGTTCGTGAAGACCTTCGATCCGGCGATCCGTCCGAACGGGTTGACGCCGAGGCCGTAACTGTATCCGGCCGCGTCCTTGTAGGCCGAGCCGGTCTTGTCGTTGTAGCCGCCGACGATCGAGGCGTTGAGGTTGCCGTGGCCTTCCTGACCGTCGGCGCTCGCGTCGGTGGTCCAGTTGTAGTTGTAGACCAGCCGCGCCGCCTGCGCCGTGTTGCCCGCCGTGTAGAAGTCGGGGTGCAACGGCGCGGTCGTGCCGTTGTCGATGCCGTCGTCGGTCACGTCCACGATCGGGTAGTCGGCGGCGCTGGTCGAGAAGTGGAGCGTGTCGCGCAGCCACGTCAGGTAACCCGGGCCGGCGGGGGACGCGCCGTTGTTGGTCAGGCTCTCGGCGAGGATCACTCCCTGCATCTCGTCCATCCGCCGCGGCGCGACGTACGGCTCGACGTTGAGGACGCCGGGGAGGGCCGCGGCCCACGCCGCGCGGTCGGAGGGGATGCGCACCGTCACGTTCCGCCGCGACAGAACCGCCCGCGGCGCCCGGAGCACCTCCGCCGCCGCGCCGACGATCGCCGCGAGCGACGCCTCGCCCTCCGGCGCGTCGACGATCTGGACGTTGACGTCGATCCACGCCGACTTCGCGAGGGCCGCGACCGCGGGATGAAGCGCCCACGCCGCACGGTAGTCGCCGGACCACCGCGCCGGCGCGGCGGAGATCAGCTTGCCCAGCGCCGCGTCGTCGCCCCAGACCACGTAGGCGTAGTCGGGCAGATAGTCGAGGACCTTCAGTCCCGCGGCGTCGATCGCCGCGCGCCACGCCGGCTGGATCGGTCCCGCGAACTGGACGACCTGCAGCCGCGGACCGGCGGCCTTGGCCGCGGCGACGACCGGCGGCAGCGACGCCGGATCGACCGCGCCTCCCCGCAGCAGCAGTTGCGGTCCGGGTTGGGCCCCGCCGGCCGCGAACGCCGCGGCCGAGCAGGCGAAAAGACAACACGACAAAAACAAGGAAACGGTGGCTCGACCCATGCGCGGGCTCTCCCGTCCGCGTCGCCGCGGGGGCTTCGTTCGTGAGTTCGACTGCTTGCCGAAGAATGCGCGGGCGTCGTCCGCCGATCATGCTCTTTCGGCCGTCGGCCCCGGCGCCCCGGCGCGGACGTTAACCCGACGCGGCGCCCCGCGACAAGAGGGCGCGGCGTGAAAGAAGGCGATCGTTCGCGGCCCGCGCCGACGAAAAAAGCGGCGGGCGTCGCGCGCCCGCCGCTCTTCGGAAAACGAGGCCGGCTTCGGCTCAGGCGTCGAGCTGGGCCATGACCGAGTCGAGCATCGAGGGGGCGAAGACGCCGCCCGCCTCGAGGATCCCGCGGATCCCTTCGAGCAGCTTCTTGATGTCGTGGAAGTTCTTCGGCAGCGGCGCGCCCGTGCCGGGGTTCGCGCGGACCCGCGCCGCGGCGCTCCGCTCGAGCAGCCCGGCGAGGTCCGGCGTCGCCTTGCCGGCGACCATCGCCTGCGCGACCCCGGCCAAGAGCAGGTGCGGGTGGGCCGAGCCGTCGGGGAGGCGGAACTCGATCGTCGGGGCGCTGACCTGCCGCCCGTCGGGGGTCGTGGCGATGATCGGCAGCCGCACCAGCGCGAGCCGGTCGTACTGCCCCCACGCCACCGCCGTCGGCGCTTCCTTCCCTTGGTTGAGGCGGATGAAGGAGCCTTCGCTGCGGTTGCCGAACGCCATCAGCGCCGCGCCCGTTTGGACGAGCCCCGCGATCAGCCACTGCCCTTCGGGGAACAGCTTCCCCTCGGCGTCGAGCCCGCCCATGTGGCGGCCGCCGACGACCGGCGAGAAGTGGAAGTGCAGCCCGGAGCCGGCGTGCCCCTTGCGCATGATCGGGTCGAAGCTGCAGCGCATCCCCGCCTGATGGGCGAGGTTGCGCAGCACCCACTGCGTCAGCACGACGCCGTCCGCGGCGTCCGGCAGCGGCGCGAGCGACATCTCGATCTCGTGCTGCTCCCAGATCGTGCTGTCGGTCTCCGACGCCGGGATGTAGCCGACCTCGCTGTGGCCGTACTTGATCGGCACGCCGAGCTCGGCGAGGAGCGTCAGCGCGTGGCGGCGCAGCCGCTCGCCGAAGACGAACGGCGAGCTGGCGTGGTAGCCGCGGTCGTTGGTGCCGTAGACGTCCTCTTCCGTCGCCCGCTTGCCGAGGAAGTACTCGACCTCGCCGAGGGCGGAGAGCTCGACGCCGAGCTCGGCCTTCACGCGGTCGAAGGCGGCGCGGACGATCGTGTCCGGCGACTGCGGCAGCGGCTTGCCGTCGCGGCCGGCGTGGCTGCAGAGCAGCACGAGCGTCGGCAGCTTGGCGAACGGATCGATGAACGCCGAGGAGATGCGCGGCCGGAGAAGGATGTCCGACGCGCCGGCGCGGATGCCGGAGCCGGCGAAGATCGACGAGCCGTCGGCCCGCTCGCCCCCCTCGATCACGTCGCGCAGGTGCTGCACCGAGCGCGGCACGAAGTCGAGCGTCTTGAGCCAGCCGTCGCTGCCGATGTGCATCAGGCTGACGATGCGGATCCCCTGCTCGCGCACGAGCTGGACGAGGTCGTCCACCGTCCATTCGCCGTTCGGCTTGCCGAAGACCCGCTCCAGCCGCCGCGCGGGAAGCGTCGCCTCGGCCGCGGGCGCGACGTCGTACGTGTTGGTCGTCGTCATTTCCACACCTTCCCCAGGAAGTCCTTGATCTCGGGCACGCCGCCCTGGAAGATCAGGTAGCTGTCGTGCGGCTCGCGCGGCGTGATCTCGCCGGCGATCGGCTGCTGCATCAGCTGTTCGGCGGCGTGCGGGTCGTCGGGGTGCATGCCGAGCGCCCAGCCGAGCTTGATGTAGGCGACTTCCGGCAGCATGTTGGCGAGCGGCACGACGCCGAGGCCGAGGATCTCGCGCCCGGTCTCGTAGACGTTCATCTGGACGAAGCCCCAGAGCGTCTGCACGGTCATGAAGAGGAGCACGCCGGCGGCGTGCGCCCGCTCGAGCGCGCCGTAGATCTTGCGGTTGATGTGCCCGAGGCCGGTGCCGGCGATGATGATTCCCTTGTACCCCTTCTCGACCAGGGCGTCGATGATGTCGGGGTTCATGTTCGGGTAGTAGTAGAGGATCGTCACCCGCTCGTCGAACTTGGCGTGGATCTTCGTCTCGCGGTCGGTGCGCCGCGGCTTGTAGCCTTCCTGCAGCGGCGTGACGACGCGGTTCTCGACCATCGCCAGCGGGATGTCGCCGATCGTGCGGAACGTCGAGCGATAGGAGCTGTGCATCTTGCGCACGCGCGTCCCGCGGTGGAGCAGGTTGTAGCGGTCCGAGGTGGGCCCGAACATGCAGACCATCACCTCGGCGATCGGGCCGGTCGCGGCCGCCGCCGTGGCGTTGATCAGGTTCTGCGCGGCGTCGGAGCTCGGCCGGTCGGACGAGCGCTGGCTGCCGACCATGATGATCGGGATCGGCGGGTTCTCGACCATGAAGGAGAGCGCGGCCGCGGTGTGGTGCATCGTGTCCGTGCCGTGCCCGATCACGATCCCGTCGTAGCCGTCGGCGATCGCGCGCCCGCATCCCTCGGCCAGCGAGAGGTACTGCTCGGGGCCCATGTTCTCGCTGAAGATCCCGAACAGCTTCTCGGTGTCGAGGTTGCAGATGTCGGCCAGCTCGGGGACGGAGCCGTACAGCTCGCCCGGGCTGAAGGCCGGGATCACCGCGCCGGTGCGGTAGTCGAGCCGGCTGGCGATCGTCCCGCCCGTGCCGAGCAGCTTGACGTGCGGCTTCGCCGCGTCGCGCGGGAACTCCTTCTCCGGGATCTTGTAGTGCGCCTCGCGGTAGCCGGTCTTGACGACGTCGAGGATCGTGTCGTGCCGCAGGCCGATGTTGTAGCCGCTGATCAGCTTGAGCACGATGTGGAGCTCGTCGCTCGTCTCGGAGCGGGGCAGGAGCAGCCCCTCGAAGTCGCCGCGCGTGGTCTTGACCTTGACGTCGCACCAGACCGTCACGCCGTACTTCCGGAAGACCGAGAGGCAGGGCTCGCGGTACCCCTTGTTCTGATCGCCGCCGGCGCTCATCGGGCCTCCCCGCAGAAGCGGCCGACCGCCGCCTCGAGCAGCGCGCGGACGGCGTCCGGCGCGACGCGCCCGAGCATCTCGGGCATCACTTGGCCCATCGCCCAGCGCATCATCGTCTCCATCGGACGGCCGGCGAGTTCGTCGGCCTTGGCCGCGGCCTCCGCGACCAACTTGTCGAGCTCCGCCGCGTCCCCTTCGCCCGGCGCGGCCTCGGCCACGACGATCTCCGCGGGCAGCGCCGGATCCTCGAGCAGCGCGTCGAGCAGCCGCTCGAACGCCTCGGGGCGGAAGGCCCCCGTCTCGAGCGCCTCGACCAGCGGGCGGAGGCGGTGCGGCGGCGGGACCGTCGTGCCGTGGACCCGCTCGAAGTAGGGCAGACGCTTCTCGAGCGCCGCCGCGAGGCGCCGCGCCGCGGCGGCCGTCTTCGGGGCGAGCGCGTCGAAGAGCAGGTGGTAGTCGCCGGCGGCGAGCCGGCGGGCCATCGCGTCGTCGAGCCCGAGCGCGACGTAGCGCGCCGCGCGCTCCCACGGCCGCTCCGGCAGCTCGGCCTGCACCTCGGCGACGAGCGCGTCGGGAATCGCGACCGGCGGCGTGTCGGTGTCGGGGTACATCCGGTCCGGCCCGGGCAGGATCCGCTCGAAGCCGTTCGTGCCGTCGGCGAACGCCTGGCGCGTCTCCGCGGGCACGCCGTCGAGGGCGTCCTGCGCGCGGAGCAGCACTTCGCGCACCGCCGTGGCGGCGTCCTCCTCGGGACCCCAGAGGACGACGATCGCGTCCCACGCGTCGGCGTGGAGGGCGGTCCGCAGCGGGCGCCAGTCGGCGCGGCCGAGGCCGTAGTCCTTCACGTCGCTGTGGATCATGAACGGACGCGAGGTGAGGCAGGCGACGACGCGGACGCGGTCCGCGAACTCGCGCGAGAAGGTGACGCCCGGCTGGGTGCGGCGCTGCATCAGGCCGCCGAACTGCGGCAGCCGGACGGCGACGATCCGCTCGCCGCGCTCCAGCGCGTCGCGGATCGGCGCGTAGTCGCAGCGGCGCAGCAGGCTCGACGCGTCGATCGCCAGCGGGACCTGCTCCCAGGGGAGCCCCTTGGTCGGGCAGGCGAACAGCTCCTTGCCCACGCCGCGGCGCAGCAGCTCGTGCTGGATCCGCAGCAGGTTGAGCTGGCGGAACGCCTCGATGTGCGTCAGGCGGGGCAGCAGCTTGTGCGAGGGGACGCCCTTGAGCTCGATCCGGCGGCTGCCGGCGATCGAGACGTTGGTGTCCTGACGCGCCGCGCCGGCGCCGCGGGCGACGTGCCCGGTCGAGTGGACCGTCTGCGCGATCAGCCGGCCGGCGGCCGCCGTCTCGAACGGCGTCAGCATGTCCGGCTCGGTCACCGTCTCCGTCAGCGGCACGCCGAGGCGGTCGGTGCGGAAGACGATCCGGTGCCCGATGTCCGAGACCTCGCGGCAGGAGTCCTCTTCCAGCGAGAGCTGGCGGATGCGCAGCTGCCGGTCCACCCCCAGCTCGGGGACGCGGAACGGGATCGAGCCGCCGAGGCCGACCATCGTGGTGCGCTGGAAACCGGTCGGGATCGACCCGTCCAGATACTGCTTGCGCATCACGTGGAGCTCGGAGACGAGGTTCACGTTGAACAGCAGCGCGACCTCGATCGCCCGGCGCACCGCCTCCTCGTCGATCGGGAACGGCGGGGTGTCGTCCATCTCGTAGGTGCAGACGGAGCCCCGCTCGAGCAGGTAGACGATTTCCTTGCGCGTCTTGAATTCCATCAGCGCGCAGCCGTCGTACTCGCCCAGCTCGGAGAGGGTGGGGCGCATGTGCCGCAGCACCTCGCCGTCCACCTTCGTCACGTGCCGGCCGGCCGGGCAACGGCAGAAGAGCTTCCCGCGCGTGGCGAGCTGCTGGTGGACTTCGAGGCCCGCCATGAAGCCGAGCTCTCGGTAGTCCTCCGGCGTCATCTCGCCGAACTCGCGGTCGGGGAAGTCGAGCAGCGCTTCGCGGCGCGGATTGTGGTCGCCGGGCGGACGCGGACCGGCAGGGGCCGAGTTGTCTTCAGGGCTCACGAGTCGTCACCTGCGGAAGGAGGGGAAGATTCCAAGGATAGCAGCCGCGCCCGCGCCGCGCCGCCCGCCGTTCCCGGGCGCGCGGCGCGCCGCCGCCGGGCCGTAGAATGTCCGCCTCGCCCGGCCTCGCCGTCGCGACTTGGAGGGTCCGAATATGTCCGTTGTCGGCCGAGTCTTCGCGATAGTGCCCGCGGCGCTCCTCGCCGCCGCCGCCTTGGCCGCGCCGTCCGCCCCCGCGGCCCCCGTCCCCAGCCCGGGGGAGGAGTTCGCGCGGGTCCGCGGAGACCTCTCCGGCAAGGAGGTCGTCTATTACTGGGCCGGCGAGGTCCGCGGCGTCGTTCCCGGGGAACGGGCCCGGAAGCTGTTCCGGGTCGAGGGGTACAACGTCGGCCGCCTGGAGCGGACCAAGGACGGCCTGCGGCTGATCACGCGCGAGGTGACGTTCTACGAGGACCCGGCGACGGGGGAGATCCTCGGGCGCTGGACCAACCCCTACACGCGGCGCGAGGTCGAGGTCGTCCACGTCTGGAACGACCCCGTGAACAGCGAGTGGCCGGCGTCGTTCGCCCTGCCGGCGGAGGACTTCGGCCCGGACCGCGTCTTCTCGCTGCGCGTCTACCTGCTCTATCCGTCGCCGCTGCCGAAGAGCCGCTTCCCCGAGTTCGCGCAGGCCGACGACTATCAGGCCGCGGAGCTGTTCCAGTTCTTCGTGTCCAAGGACGAGCTGGCCGACGCGGCGCGGACGAGCGTGCCGGCGCGGATCTCCTGGACGCGGATCGGCCCGTGGCTGCCGTTCATGCGGATGGGGGACCGGCCGGGACAGATGGTCTATCACTGCGCCGGCTACAAGCTGCCCGGCGGCTACGCCGACCTTCCGGCGAAGGTGCGCGCCTACGTCGAGGCCCGCGGGCCGCAGTTCCGTTCCGCCCCCGCGGCCTACAGCGAGCCGAACGAGACGAGCTGGACCTACTTCCGCAAGCGGCTCGACGCCGCGGCGTCCCCTCAAGCTCCCGCGTCTAAATGAGTTAGCCGTACGCTATGCCGCCCCGGGCCCCCGCCGCCCGACGTACTGTTTCGGCACGCGGCAACGCCGGAGGGAGGGAGCGAGATGACGATCGGAGTCTTGGGACTCGGGAATCTGGGTCGGGCGGTCGCCGAGCGCTTCGCGGCGGGCGGTCGGCCGTTGATCGTCTGGAACCGCACGGAAGAGAAGGCCGAGGGGCTTCCAGCCGCCATCGCGGCCGGCCCCGCCGATCTGGTCACGGAAGTGGACGTCGTCGTCGTCTCCCTTTTCGACAGCGACGCGGCGCAGGCGGTCTTCGAGGGGCGCGACGGCCTGCTCGCGGGGGCGGTCGCGGGGAAGCTGGTCATCGACCTGACGACGCACGACGCGCGCCGGATCGAGTGGTTCGCCGGCGCGGTCAAGGAACGGGGCGGCGCCTACATCGAGGCGCCGGTGCTCGGCAGCGCGCCGATGGCCCGCCGCGGGATGCTCACGGTGCTGGCCGGCGGCGCTCCCGGCGACTTCGCGCGCGCCCTGCCGCTGCTCGAGGTGATCGGGCGGGACGTCCTCTATCTCGGGCGGATCGGCGAGGCCACGCGGCTCAAGCTGATCAACAACCTCGTCCTCGCCGGCTACATGGCCGCGCTGGGCGAGGCGCTCGCGCTCGGCGAACGGCTCGGCCTGACGCGGGAGCGGGTGATCGACGTCCTCGGGCGCGGCGCGGGGAACGGCTCGGTCCTCAGTTCGAAGAAGGGGAAGCTGGAGGCGGACGACTTCTCGCCGAACTTCAGCGTGAACGGCCTGCTCAAGGACCTGCGCTACATCGAGGGACTGGCGGAGGACGTCGGGCGGCCGCTCGTCGCCGGGCGCGTGGCGCACGAGCTGTACGAGAAGACGCTCGAGGCCGGGCAGGGGGAGATGGACTACTCGGTCGTCTACGAGACATTCAAGGCCTAGACGCGGCGCCGCTCGTCCGGCGCGTCGAAAGGGCCGCGCCCGGGGCGGCGGCCGCGCGCCTCGTCCGCTCGCCGTCCGCGCGGGCGCGGGAGACGCGGGCCGGTGTATCGTTCCTCCGCCGGACGCGGGCGGGCGCCGGGCCCGCGCCGCGCGGAAGGGGTCGGTCACGATGGCTTCGGTCACGCTCGCGAAGGTCTCCAAGCGGTTCGGCGAGACGCCGGTCCTCGAGGGGCTCGACCTCGAGATCCGCGACCGCGAGTTCATGGTCCTCGTCGGCCCTTCGGGCTGCGGCAAGTCCACCGCCCTGCGGATCGTCGCCGGCCTCGAGGAAGCGACCTCCGGCACGGTCTCGATCGGCGGGCGGGTGGTGAACGACCTGCCGCCGAAGGACCGCGACATCGCGATGGTCTTCCAGAGCTACGCGCTCTACCCGCACATGACGGTCCGCGAGAACCTCGAGTTCGGCCTCAAGATCCGCGGCGCCGAGCGGGCGGAGATCGACCGCCTCGTCGGCGAGGCGGCGGAGATTCTCGGTCTCGGCGCGCTGCTCGGCCGCAAGCCGCGCGAGCTCTCCGGCGGCCAGCGGCAGCGGGTCGCCGTCGGCCGCGCGATCGTGCGCAAGCCGTCGGTCTTTCTCTTCGACGAACCGCTCTCGAACCTCGACGCGAAGCTGCGCGTGCAGATGCGCGCCGAGATCTCCAAGCTGCAGCGCCGGCTGCGGACGACGACGATCTACGTCACGCACGACCAGGTCGAGGCGATGACGATGGGGGACCGGATCTGCGTGCTCAAGGACGGCCGCGCGCAGCAGATCGGCGCGCCGCTCGAGGTCTACGAGCGCCCCGCGAACCTCTTCGTCGCCGGCTTCATCGGCGCGCCGCCGATGAACTTCTTCCGCGCGGAGGCGACGGACGGCGGCAGGACGCTGCGCGCGGCGTCGTTCGCGCTGCCCGCCCCCGCGGGGGCCGCGCCGCTCGCCGCGGGAACCTCGGTGGTCGTCGGCGTGCGGCCGGAAAATTTGCGGAGCGCCGGCGCGCAGCTCCGCGGTCCCGCGGCGCCGCTGGAGGTCGAGGTCGAGATCGTCGAGCCGCTCGGCCACGAGGTCGTCGTGCACGGCCGCGCGGGGGAGGACGTCTTCGTGTCCAGCGCCGACCCGCACCGCGCCCCGCGTCCCGGCGACCACGCGACGCTGCAGGTGGAGCTGGACGCGCTGCACCTCTTCGATCCGGCGAGCGGCGTCCGCCTCTGACGCCCGCGGCGGACGCGCACGCGGGAGGACCGCTCCGGGCGGCGGGGACGACGAGGTCAGACGGTGATCACGCTGTCCGCCTCCAGCGTCAACCCCACGATGTCGGCCATCGTGCCGACCTCGCCGACCGCGAGATCCTCGAGCGTCCCGTAATGTTCGAGGCAAGTCCGGCAGGCGACGATCCGCACGCCGAGCCCCTCCAGCAGCTGCAGGGCCGGAACCAGCGGCGAACCGCGCCGCGCCAGCTTCACGCCGTCGGTGTAGAGGCAGATCGCAGCGGGACGGTCCGGCCGTCCCTCCAAGGCGTGCAGATACCGCTCCAGCATCTCCCGCCCGAACTGCGCGTCCTGCGCCTGGACGGTTCCCAGCCCCTCGCGGGAGACGATCACCACCGTCTTCCTCTCTTCCGCCACGCGAGCCTCTCCGCCGCGCTCGGTCGCCGGGCGCCCGGCGAGTCTACCGCCGCGGCCGCCGGACGACCGCGGCGAGCCGTCTTCGGACAGGTCCCGCGCGCGGATGCCGGCGGGGCGCCCCCGTGGGCGCGGGCCGTCCGGTGCGTTATGCTCCCCGGGCTGCCAGACGCGGCCGGCGGGTGCCGGCGCGCTCCCGCGCCGACCGACGGAACATGAGCCAACTTCCTCCGAATCCCGACGACACGACCCCGATCCCTCCGGAAAAGCCCGGGGTGGGGAAACGCCTGCGCCGGCTCGTCATCGGGCCGCCGCGCGACCTCAACGACAAGCGGCTGTTCCACAACCTCTCGCTCGTCGCCTTCCTCGCTTGGATCGGCCTCGGCGCCGACGGACTGTCGTCGTCGTCCTACGGACCTGAGGAAGCCTTCCGCACCCTCGGCGAGCACACCTACCTCGCCATCGGCCTGGGCCTCGCCACGGCCCTGACGGTGGTGGTGATCTCGCTCGCCTACAGCCGGATCATCGAGGAGTTCCCGCACGGCGGCGGCGGCTACGTGGTGGCCACGAAGCTGCTCGGCCCGCGGATCGGCGTCGTCTCCGGCTCCGCGCTCCTCGTGGACTACGTGCTGACGATCGCCGTCTCGATCGCCTCGGCCTGCGACGCGATCTTCAGCTTCCTGCCGCTGGAGTGGCAGGCCTTCAAGCTGCCGCTCGCCGCGCTGATCATCGTCGGCCTGACGACCATCAACATCCGCGGGGTGAAGGAGTCGGTCCTCGCGCTCTCGCCGATCTTCATCGTCTTCCTCGTCACGCACATCGTGTTGATCGGCGGCGCGTTCGTCATGGGGCTCGACCGCGTTCCCGAGGTGGCGAGCCAAGTCAACTCCGGGTTCCACCAAGGTCTCGGCGCCTTGGGCCTGATGGGCATGTTCATGCTCTTCGCCCACGCCTACTCGATGGGCGCGGGGACGTACACCGGCCTCGAGGCGGTCAGCAACGGCCTGCCGATCATGCGCGAGCCGCGCGTGCAGACCGCCAAGCGGACGATGTTCCTGATGGCCCTCTCGCTGTCGCTGACGGCGGGCGGCCTGCTCGTCTGCTACCTGCTGCTCAACGTCGGCTTCGTCGAGGGGAAGACGCTCAACGCCGTCCTGCTCGAGCGGTTCTCCGCGGGCGTCGGCTGGAACACCGTGCTCTTCCCGATCGTCACGCTGATCTCGGAAGGGGCGCTCCTCGTCGTCGGCGCGCAGGCCGGCTTCCTCGACGGCCCGCGCGTCTTGGCCAACATGGCCGTGGACTCGTGGGCGCCGCGCCGCTTCGCCTCGCTGTCGGAGCGGCTCACCACCCAGAACGGCTACATGCTGATGGGCGTCGCCAGCCTCGGCGCGCTGCTCTACGCCCGCGGCGACGTCCGCCGCCTGGTGGTGATGTACAGCATCAACGTCTTCGTCACCTTCTCGCTGTCGATGTTCGGGATGCTGAAACTGTGGGTCGGCTCCCGCGAGCGCCCGCGCTGGATCCGCCACGCGCTCCTCTTCCTGATCGGCTTCCTGCTCTGCGCGACGATCCTCTGCATCACCGTCTACGAGAAGTTCGAGGAAGGCGGCTGGCTGACGATCGCGGTCACCGGCTGCTGCATCGGCGCGGCGTTCCTCGTGCGGCGGCACTACGACAACGTCGGCGAGAAGCTGGCCCAGCTCGACAAGATCCTCGGCAGCATCCCGACGCCGGGGACGCCGAACCGGCGCGCCCCCGACCCGGCCCAGCCGACGGCGGCGGTCCTCGTCGGCGTCTACGGCGGGCTGGGAATCCACACGATCCTGAACATCTTCAAGGCCTTCCCCGGCTACTTCAAGAATCTGGTCTTCATCTCCGTCGGCGTCGTGGACTCCGGCGCCTTCAAGGGCGAAGGGGAGATGGAGCACCTGAAGAAGCGGACCGAGGAGGAGCTGGCGAAGTACGTGGACTTCGCCCAGCGGCTCGGCTGCGCCGCGACGAGCGCCTACGCCCTCGGGACCGACGCGGTGGACGAGGCCGAGCGGCTCTCGCTGCAGCTCCACAACGAGTACCCGCGGCTGGTCTTCTTCGCCGGCAAGGTCATCTTCCAGCGCGAGCGCTGGTACAACCGCTTCCTGCACAACCAGATGGCCTACTCGCTGCAGAAGCGGCTGCAGTGGCTCGGGATCGCGATGGTCGTCATGCCGGTGCGCGTGAGCTGAGAAGCCCCGCCGCGACGTACACTCCGCGGCGAGGAGGGTCCGTCATGCGTCGCCTCGCCGCCGCGCTCGCCTTCGCGGGCGCCGTCTTCGCCGCCTCCGCCGCCCTCGCCGCGCCGCCCGATCCGGCCGCCGAACTCGCCGCGCGCGACCGCGCCTTCGACCAGGCCTCGCGCGAGCGGGGCGTCGCCGCGTGGGTGGAGTTCTTCGCCGACGACGCCGTGGTCTTCCCCGGCCGCGGGCCGTTCGTCCGCGGCAAGGAGGCGATCCGCGCCGCGTGGGCCAAGGCGGGGTTCGACCCGGCCGGCCTGTCGTGGTTCGTGGACGGCGCCGAAGTCTCCGCCGCGGGCGACTTCGGCGTCACCTACGGCCACTGGCGCGCGGAGCGGAAGGGGCCGGACGGCAAGCCGGCGGTCGCGACGGGGAAGTACCTCACGACGTGGCGCAAAGGCGCCGACGGGGCCTGGCGGGTGATCGCCGACATCGGCGCCCCCGACGCTCCCTGACTCGTCGCCGCGTCAGTTCCGCAGCGTCGGCTCGCGCGACGGCGCGCCGAGCGGCGCGGCGTCCACGAAGCGCAGCCCCTTCGCCGCCGCCCAGCGCTCGATCTCGCCGCGCGGCGCCGCGGAGGCGAAGACGAAGTAGCGTTCGCGTCCGGCGGGGAACTCCAGCGTGTAGAGCGTCGCGCCCGCGCCGATCCACGGCGCGGCCGTCGCCGGCGCGCGGCCGCGCGGCGGCGGCGCGTCGAAGAGGAAGCGGCCGTAGGCGTCGATGAACGTCGTCCGCTCCGCGGCGAGGTCGGCGAAGCTGAGCGGCTTGCCGTCGCGCGGCGAGGCCCCCGACGGATCGACGTGGTGGAAGCCGCCGATGTACGGGCCGAGGCCGATCCGCGGGCCGGCGACCCGTTCCGCGGGGCCGAGGTACTGCGCGAGCGCCTGCGCCTCGTCGAGCGCGGCGAGCGCCGCGGCGCGCCGCTCCTCGACCGTCGGCGCGGGGGCGGTCGAGACCGGCGCGCGGAACGAGCTCGACGCGAGGAGCGCGGCGAGCGCCGCGCCGACGACCGCGAACGCGATCTTTCGGCGCCGTCCCGCCGGCTCGCCGCGCAGGTGCATCAGGCCGCGCAGCGCGACCGGCAGCAGCAGCGCGAAGGCGGGAAGCAGCGGATCGAGCGCGAGGAGGTCGGTCCGCCCGCCGCCCAGCGCGACGAGCGCGGCGCCGAACAGCGCCCACTGCGCGAGGAGCGCGGCGGCGGCGTCGGGCATCGCGTCGCCGACGACGAGCAGGCCGAAGGCGAGCAACGGCCCCCAGAGCCACCCTTCGGTCGCCGCGGGGAAGCGCGCCAGCCAGCGCAGGCCGGCGGCGAGCCCCCCGCCGGCGAGACCCCAGCCGAAGTCGGGGGTCGTCCAGCCGAGCAGCAGGGCGCGGAGCGCGAGCAGCCAGCCGAAGAGCACGACGTGCAGGCCGAGCGAAAGGGCGATCGCGCGCAGCGCGATGCGCCGCTCCGCGCCGACCTCGACGACCTCGATCTCGGCCGGCGGCTCCTCCGCCTCCTCGAGCGCCTCTTCGAGCAGTTCCTCCTGCTGCGTCTCCGGCTCGACGCGCCGTCCGGCGAACGCGGCGAGCGCGAGGCCGGCCGCGGCGGCGACGTGGAGCGCGGCCGACAGCGGCCAGAGGAAGGTCGCGCCGAAGAAGAGCGCGCCGCTCCACGGCCGGCGGCGGAGCGGCCCGCGCATCTCGAGCGTCAGCGCGGCGAGCCCGGCGAAGGCCAGCGCCGTCGCCGGCCGCTCCGGGCCGGCGTCCACCGCGCCGAGGACGAAGCCGCGCTGCAGGCAGAGCGCGGCGGGGGCGAGGAGCGCCCAGCCGGGCGGCAGATGAAGCGCGTTCCGCCCGACGGAGTAGAGCAGCCAGAGCAGGACGATCCCCGCCGCGGCACCGAGCGTCCAGGCGAAGAGGACCGGATCGAAGCCGACGCGGATCGCCGCGCTCTGGAGCAGCGCCCAGCCGATCGGGGCGCCGACGTCGGTCGCCGCCTCGCCTGCGTTCCAGGCGAGGCCCGAGCCGTGGGCGAGGTTGGCCGCCCAGCGGAACGGAATGAACGAGTCGTCGGCGAACCAGCGCCGCCCCGCGGAGACGACCGCGAAGGCCAGGGAAAGCGCGGCGAGGACCCACAGCGGCCAGCGCGCATTCCTGTCGGCGGCGGAACTCATG
>JAJFTU010000290.1 GCA_021372775.1 bacterium
CGACATTCGGCGCCGGATGCGCTCCTGCCGCGCCCTGTGCGGCATCAGCCACAGCGTGCGGAGCGAGAGCGCCACGCTCCACCCCGCGCCGTTCGCGGCGCCGCCGGCGGCGCCGCTGCCGACGCCGGGCGCGTTCGAGCGTCTCGCGCTCGTCGCCTCGCGCCGGGGACGGGAAGGGCGATGACCAACGCGGCGGCCGGAGAGGCCGGCGGATTCGAGATCGTCGTGGCCAGCCTCGCCTCCGCCGTCGAGCGGCGGCGGCGCGTCGAGGCGATGCTCTCCGGCTCGCCGTGGAAGTGGCGGCTCTTCGACGCCTGCACGACGCCGCGCGAGGACATCCCCTACGACGAGCGCGCGGCGCGGATCCAGCGCGGCCGCGCCCTGAGCCGCGCCGAGGTCTGCACCTTCGCCACCCACTACACGATCCTGCGCGACTTCGCGGAGCGCGGCGGCGAGGGCTGCCTGATGGTCCTCGAGGACGACGTGCTGATCGACGGCGGCTTTCCGTTCGAGCGGCTGCCGCGCCTGATGGCCGCGGCCGGGATCGACATGCTGCGGCTCTACTCGCGCTTCCTCTACGAGAACCGACGCGTGGCGGAGGTCGGGGCGCGCCATCACCTGGTCCGCTTCAAGCGGCCGGTCTTCGGCCTGCAGGCCTACGTCGTGACGCGCGAGGGGGCGCGGCGGACGACGGCGCCGATCCGGCGGATCGTCCGTCCCGGCGACGACGAGTTCGACCGCTTCTGGGCCAACGGCGTGCCGCTCTACGCCCTCTATCCGTATCCCGCGATGGAGCTCGAGGGGCCGAGCACGATGGCCGGCCGCGAGACGATGGAGAAGGTCGCGGCGCAGGAGCGGCCGTCGGCGCTCGCCCGCCTCTACCACCGCCTGGAGAAGCTGCGGCGCGCGGGGGCCAACGCCCGGCTGCGCCGCCGCGACTACGAGATCCGCCGCCGCCTGCGGGGCTTCGTCTTCCCCTGAGCGGGACGCCGTCGCCGCGGCGCTCCCGCGGCGGCGGCCCCGGCGTTCCGCCGCGCATCCGCGGCGGCGGCGCCCGGCCTCCCGCCGCGCAGGCCGCGCCCCGTCTCTTCTGACCGATCGTTCGCCGCCGGACCTACGTTCAGCCGCGATTGTCCCGTTCCGCGGCCGGGCCGAGTCGTATCTTCACGCCATCGTCTTCCGTCCACCGTCCCCGTCGCGTTCCCGCCAGATCCTCGGAGGATCCCGCATGAGCCTGACCTCCGCCGCCCGCGCGCTCGCCGCCGCCGGGCTCGTCGTCGCGGCGCTCGGCGCCGCGTCCTGCGCCAAGCCCGCTCCCCCGGCCCCGCCGCCGCCGACCGTCGTCGTCGTCGAGGCGATCCGGAAGGACGTGCCGATCCGCGGCGAGTGGGTCGGCCAGACGATCGGCGAGTCGGACGTCGCCGTGCGCCCGCGCGTGGACGGGGCGGTCCTCGGCATCCACTTCCAGGAAGGGGGCGGGGTCGCGAAGGGACAGGTGCTCTACACGCTCGAGGACAGCAAGTACAAGGAGCTCGTCGCGAGCGCGGAGGCCGACCTCGCGCGGGCCAACACCGTCCTCGCGCGCGCCGACGCCGACCTCGCGCGCATCCGCCCGCTCGCCGAGATGAACGCGGTGAGCCGCAAGGACCTCGACGCCGCGACGGCCGACCGCAAGGCGGCGGCGGAGGGGGTGGAGAGCGCGCGGGCGATGCTCAACGTGGCCAAGATCAACCTCGGCTACACGCGGGTCGAGGCGCCGATCACCGGCCTCGCCGGCATCTCGCGCGTCCGCGTCGGCGACTACGTCAGCCCCGCCGGCGCCAACGCCGTGCTCGACACGATCTCGACGATCGACCCGATCCACGTCCGCTTCTTCCTCAGCGAGGCGCAGTACCTCGCCTTCCTGCGGGCCTACGGCCTGCGCGAGGCGAGCGTGCAGACGGCGCGGGCGCCCCTCGACCTGATCCTCGCCGACGGCTCCGTGCACCCGCACGTCGGGCGCGTGGTCAAGGTGGACCGCGGGATCGACCCGACCGCCGGGGCGCTCGCCGTCGAGGCGTCGTTCCCGAACCCGGAGAAGACGATTCGCCCCGGGCAGTTCGCGAAGGTGCGCGCCGTCGTGGACGAGCGGAAGGGCGCGATCCTCGTGCCGGAGCGCGCGGTGCAGGAACTGCAGGGACGCGCCTACGTCTTCGTCGTCGGCGCGGACGGCGCGGCGTCGTTCCGCGCGGTCAAGACCGGCCCGCGCGTCGAGGGGCTCTGGGTGGTCGAGGAGGGGCTCGCCGCGGGGGAGACGGTCGTCGCCGAGGGCGGGCAGCGGCTCCGCACCGGAATGAAGGTCGCGGCGACGAAGGCGCCGGCGGGGAAGTAGCCATGGCGCGCTTCTTCATCGACCGCCCGGTCTTCGCCGTCGTCATCGCCGTGCTGATCGTGCTGCTCGGCCTCGTCGCGCTGGCCAAGCTGCCGATCTCCCAGTACCCCGACATCACGCCGCCGGAGATCGTCGTCTCGGCGGGCTACACCGGCGCCGGCGCGCTCGACGTCGAGCAGTCGGTGGCGACGCCGCTCGAGCAGCAGATCAACGGCGTCGAGAACATGCTCTACATGCGCTCGACCAACTCCGGCGCCGGCTCGATGGACCTGCGGGTGGCGTTCGAGGTCGGCTCGAATCTCGACACGTCGAACGTCCTCGTGCAGAACCGCGCGGCGCAGGCGGCGCCCGGGCTGCCGGCGGAGGTGACGCGGCTCGGGGTGACGGTCAAGAAGTCGCTCTCCTTCCCGCTGATGCTGATCACGCTGCGCTCGCCGACCGGCGCCTACGACAACAACTTCCTCAACAACTACGCCGGCATCAACGTCACCGACGCCCTCGCGCGGCTGCGCGGCGTGGGGCAGGTCAACGCCTTCGGCGGCGCCGACTACGCGATGCGCGTCTGGGTCCGCCCCGACCGCCTCTCGCAGCTCGGCCTGACCGTCGCCGACATCTCGCGCGCCGTGCAGCAGCAGAGCGTCATCGCCCCCGCCGGGCAGATCGGCGCGGAGCCGGCGCCGCCGGGCACGGAGACGACCTACACCGTGACGACCCGCGGCCGGCTGGCGACGGCGGAGGACTTCGAGGCGGTCGTCGTGCGCGCGAACCCCGACGGCTCCCGCGTGCTGCTCAAGGACGTCGCGCGGATGGAGCTCGGCGCGCTGAGCTACAGCGTCGCCGGGCGCGTGGACGGCAAGCCGGCCGCCGTGCTGGCGATCTACCAGACCCCCGGCTCGAACGCGCTGCAGGTGGCCGACGACGTGCGCCGCACGATGACCGAGCTGGCGCGCACCTTCCCCGAGGGGATCGAGTGGACGGTCTCGTTCGACACGACCGCGCCGATCCGCGTCGGGATCGAGGAGATCGTCGTCACGCTGTTCGAGGCGGTGCTCCTCGTGATCCTCGTCGTCTTCGTCTTCCTCCAGAACTGGCGGGCCACGCTGATCCCGCTCCTCACCGTCCCCGTCTCGCTGATCGGGGCGCTGATGGTCTTCCCGCTGCTCGGCTTCTCGATCAACGTCCTCTCGCTGCTCGGCCTCGTGCTGGCGATCGGGATCGTCGTGGACGACGCGATCGTCGTCGTCGAGGCGGTGATGCACCACATCGAGGAAGGGCTCTCGCCGCGCGACGCGACGGGGAAGGCGATGCAGGAGGTCTCCGGGCCGGTCGCGGCGATCGCGCTGATCCTGACCGCGGTCTTCGTCCCGGTGGCGTTCGTCCCGGGGATCACCGGCCGGCTCTACCAGCAGTTCGCGATCACGATCGCCGTCTCCGTCCTCTTCTCGGCGATCAACGCCCTGACGCTCAGCCCGGCCCTCGCCGCGCTGCTGCTGCGGCCGGCCAAGCCGGCGCGCGGGCCGCTCGGCGCCTTCCGCCGCGGCTTCGACCGTCTCTTCGACCGCGCGACCGACGGCTACGTCGGCCTCGCCGGCTTCTTCGCCCGCAAGCTGCTGGTCAGCGGCGCCGCGCTGCTGCTGATCGTCGCCGCGACCGGCCTGCTCGGCAAGACGCTGCCGACCGGCTTCGTGCCCGAGGAGGACCAGGGATACCTGCTGGTCGGCGTGCAGTTGCCGGACGCGGCCTCGATGCAGCGCACCGACGCCGTGACGCGCCGGATCGAGGCCGTGCTGGCGGCGACGCCGGAGCTGAAGCAGTACACGACGGTCCTCGGCTACAGCCTGCTCACCGGCTCGACCTCGCCGAACTCCGCGACCTTCTTCGTCTCGCTCAAGGACTGGGACGAGCGCCGCGCGGCGAAGCAGACCGCCGCGGCGCTCGCCGCGCGGCTGAACGGCGCGTTCTACATGGGCGTGCCCGGGGCGATGGCCTACGCCTTCGGGCCGCCGGCGATTCCCGGCCTCGGCACGGGCGCCGGCTTCAGCATGATGATCCAGGACCGCGCCGGCGGCAGTCCGCAGGAGCTGGAGGCGGTCGCGGCGAAGTTCGTCGAAGCCGCGCGGAAGCGGCGGGAGATCGGCATGGCCGCCACGCTCTACAGCGCCAGCGTCCCGCAGCTCTTCGCCGACGTGGACCGCGACAAGGCGTTCAAGCAGGGGGTCTCGCTGGGCGAGATCGACCAGACGCTCGCGGCGAGCCTCGGCGGGGCCTACGTCAACGACTTCAACCGCTTCGGCCGCGTCTACCGCGTCTTCGTGCAGGCGGAGCCTAAGTACCGCGCCACGCCGTCGGACATCGGCGGGTTCTTCGTGCGCGCCGGCGACGGGACGATGGTCCCGATGTCCACGCTGGTCCGCGTCCGCCCGACGTTCGGGCCGGCCTACACGACCCGCTTCAACCTCTTCCGCGCCGCCGAGGTCACCGGCGGCCCGGCGCCGGGGGTCAGCTCGGCCGAGGCGCTCGCCGCGCTGGAGGACGTGGCGAAGGAGACGCTGCCCGAGGGGTTCGGCTACTCCTGGAACGCCATGTCGTACCAGGAGAAGGCGGCGGAAGGGACCGCGGGCGCGGTCTTCCTCTTCGCGCTCGTCTGCGTCTTCCTGATCCTCGCCGCGCAGTACGAGAGCTGGACGCTGCCGTTCTCGGTCGTGCTCGGCGCGCCGTTCGCCGCGTTCGGCGCGTTCGCCGGCCTCTCGGCGATGCATCTCTTCAGCCCGGGCTACGTCAACAACGTCTTCGCCCAGATCGGGCTGGTGATGCTGATCGGCCTCGCCGCGAAGAACGCGATCCTGATCGTCGAGTTCGCGCGCGGCGCGGCGGAGCGCGGCGCGGCGCCGCTCGCCGCGGCGCTCGAGGCGGCGAAGCTGCGCTTCCGCCCGATCCTGATGACCGCCTTCGCCTTCATCCTCGGCGTCGTGCCGCTGGTGACCGCGCGGGGCGCGGGGGCGGAGGCGCGCAAGGTGATGGGGCTGGCCGTCTTCAGCGGGATGCTCATCGCGACGATCCTCGGCGTGCTGCTCGTTCCCGCGCTCTTCGTCGCCGTCGCCCTGCTGGGCGGGAAGAGGCGGCGCGCCCCGGCCGAAGCGCCGCGCGAAGGAGGCGACGCATGAACGCGCGCCTCGTCCGCGCGGCGGCGGTCGCGGCCGTCGCCGCGGCGTCGTCGGCCTGCCTCGTCGGTCCGGCGTGGCGCACGCCGCGGACCGACGTCCCGCCCGCGTTCCGCGCGCCGGCGGACGCCGGCCGCTCGCTGGCCGAACTCGAGTGGCCCGCGCTCTTCCAGGATCCGACGCTGCAGGGGCTGATCCGCGACGCGCTGGCGCGGAACCACGACGTGCGGATCGCCGCGGCGCGCGTCGAGGCCGCCGCGGCGCAGGCCGGCATCGCCCGCGCCGCGCTCTATCCGTCGATCGGCTACGCGGCCTCCGCGGCGCGCGTGGACGGCAGCGACACGATGGTTCCCGGCACGGGCGCCCCCTACAACGACTACGCGGCGCAGGCGACGATCGCCTGGGAAGCCGACCTGTGGGGAAAGCTGCGGCGGACAAGCGAGTCGGCGCGCGAGTCGTTCCTCGCCACGGAGGAGGCGCGGCGCGCCGTCGCGATCTCGCTCGTCGCGAACGTCGCCGGTCTCTACTGCCAGCTGCGGGAGTTCGACGCCGAACTCGAGATCGCGCGGCGGACGCTCGCCGGGCGGCGCGAGAACACGCGCCTGATCAAGGGGCGCTTCGACGGCGGCGTGACGTCGGAGCTCGACTTCCGCCAGGCGCAGATTCAGGAAGGGGACGCGGCGGCGACGATCGCCGCGCTCGAGCGTTCGCGGGCGCTGACCGAGAACGCGCTCAACCTGCTCCTCGGACGGCCGCCCGGCGACGTCCCGCGCGGCCTCGCGCTCGACGCCCAGCCGGTCCCGCCGGCGATCGCCCCCGGCCTGCCCTCGGAGCTCCTCGCGCGGCGTCCGGACATCCTCGGCGCGGAGCACGCCGCCCACGCCGCGCTGGCGCAGGTCGGCGCGGCGAAGGCGCTGCGCCTGCCGTCGTTCGGCCTGACCGGCGCCTTGGGGCTGGAGAGCTTCGAGCTCTCGAACTTCGTCAAGTCCGCGTCCCGTTCGTGGAGCGTCGCCGGCTCGCTCGCCGGGCCGATCTACTCCTTCGGCCGCAACAAGCGGCGGGTCGAGGCGGCCGAGGCGCAGGCGCGCGAGGCGGCGCTCGCGTGGGAGCAGTCGGTCGTCGCCGCGTTCCGCGAGGTCGAGGACGCGCTGGTCGGGATCCGCACGGCGCGGGCCGAGCGCGAGGCGCGCGTCTTCCAGGCCGACGCGGCGCGGATCGCGCTCAAGCTGGCCCGCGCCCGCTACGACGGCGGCGTCTCCAGCTTCCTCGAGGTGCTCGACGTCGAGCGCTCGCTCTTTCAAGCCGAGCTGCAGACCGTGCAGGCCCGCTCGCGCGAGTACCAGGCGGTCGTGCAGCTCTACAAGGCCCTCGGCGGCGGCTGGAGCGGGCCCGGCGCGCCCGCGCCGCGCGAATCGGCGGAGGCGCCGCCGCGCTGAGACGGCGCGGACGCCCGCGGCGTAGAGACGCGCGGACGGCCCTCGCCGGGGCGGCGCCTCATGTATGATCCGCCCGATGCCGCGGGGGGATCGGCCCCGCCGGACGGGGCTTAAACGGCGCCCGCCGGCGGGCGCCGCACGCGGCGGAGGTCCCGCGATGGCCGCTGCCGCCGTTCCGCCCTGTCCCGAACTGGAAGTCGTCGTCGTCAGCCTCGCCTCCGCGGGCGAACGGCGCGCGCGCGTCGAGCGGATGATGGCCGAGGCGCCGTTGCGCTGGCGCTTCTTCGACGCGCGGACGCGGCCGCCGTCGCTCCCCTACGACGCCGACCGCGCGCTGATCGAGAAAGGACGGCCGCTGAGCCCCGCCGAGCTGGGCTGCTTCGCCAGCCACTACGAGCTGCTGCGCGAGTTCGCCGAGGGCGGCGGCCCCGAGTACCTGCTCGTGCTCGAGGACGACGTCCACGTCGATCCGAACTTCTGGTTCGAGAGCCTGCCGGAGCTGATGCGCCGCGGCGGAATCGAGCTGCTGCGGCTCTATGCGCGCTTCCTGTTCCGCAGCCGGCACGTCGCGCGGATCAGCGACCGTCACTCGGTCGTGCGCTTCACGCGTCCCGTCTTCGGCACGCAGGCCTACGTCGTTTCCCGCGAAGGGGCGCGCCGGCTGACGACGCCGATCCGCCAGGTCGTCCGGCCGTGCGACGACGAGTTCGACCGCTTCTGGAAGAACGGCGTGCCGCTCTACGCGCTCTTTCCGTTCCCGGTGCTGGAACTCGAAGGGGAGAGCACGATCCACGGCCGCGGGCCGCGGGAGTTCAGGCTGTCGCCGCGGCAGCTCGCCCTGCGGCGGATCGTGCGCCGGGCGGCGAAGTGGCGCCGCTTCCTCGCGGACAAACGGCTGAAGGCGCGCGACCGCGCCGTGGCGGCGCGCCTGCGCGGCGCGCACTTCGGCTAGCGCGCGACGAGCGCCGGCGCGACCATCGGCGCGAGCCCCATGATCGCGTCGGCCGCGGCGAGCTTGGAGCGCACGGCCGCCCCTCGAAGAGGTCGCGCACGGCCGCGAGCACGATCGCGGCGCAGCCGCCGGCGCCGAAGAGGATGCAGGAGAGAAGCAGGATCGGACGGCGCCCGACGCGGTCGGCAACCGGCCCGAGCACGAGTTGCGAGAGGGCGAATCCGATCAGGAAGAAGCTGATGACGAGGCCCGCCCGCGCCGCGCCGCGCTCCGCCGCTCTCCGCGCGAAGCCGCGCCGCTCTCGGCGCCCCGCGGGGGCTTGCGCCCCGCCGCCGTCTGGCCCACGCTAGCGGATCGTCGGACGCGATGCGGCGCAGGGGCGCCGCGCGGCGAACGACGCAACCCACAATCCGACGGAGAGACCCCGTGGCCCCCTCGAACGAAGAACGACGCCCCGCCGAAGTCACCGACGCGATGATCGACGAGACGCTCTCGCGCATCGTCGCCTTGGCGCCGGACGCGGAGGAGGCGGCCTTCCACGCCTTCGCGGCGCGCCAGCCGCACATCGTGGCGTTCGTCGCCGCGGTGAGCGAGGAGTACGGCGACGCGGTCGAGGAGCTCGCCGTCGATCTGCTCTACGAAATCGACGCCGTCTTCGCCGACTTCGCCGGCGCCCCGCTGCCGACGATCCCCGACGACGTCGTGCAGCGGACGTCGCTCGCCGTCGTCTCCGCGCTCGAGGCGGCCCTCGTCTCCGGCGCGCCGGCGCCCGAGCCGCCGCAGCCGCGGCTGATGGCGTTCGTCGAGGAGTCGCTGGGCGAGACGTTCGAGGACGAGGACGGCGAGTCGAACGAGCTCGGCGAGGACGAGCGCGCCGAGCTGCTCATCGCCTTCCGCACCGTCGTGACGCTGCTCGACGACGCGCTCCGCGCCCAGGCCTGAGCGCGGGCGTCGCCTCCCGCTCGAACCGGCCGCGCGTCCGCGACGCCGCGGCGCCCGACCGGCCGCGCCCGAACCGCTCCGCCCGCGGGGCGGCGTGCGCGCGCCGCGGGCTCGGGGACTGCCGGTCAGTCGTGGTGGACCGACTTGGCCAGGTAGGCTTCGCGCCCGGCCTCGACCGCCGCTTCGACCGCCGCGCGCTTCTCGCCGACGTAGGTCCGTCCGCGCGCGACCGTCGAGGTCATCTTTTCCTTGGCGGTGTCGAGCGTCGTCGTGGCCCGGCGCTTCAGGTCGCGGGAGAGCTCCTTGATCTTCTCCGCCGATTCGCGGCGGGCGTTCGGCGCCAGAAGCAGCACCGCCGTCACGCCGGCCGCCGCGCCGACGATGAAGGTGAGGAGCATCGCACGCCCCAAGTAGGTGCCTTCGCGCTCGTTCATGATCGGACTCCTCGTCGGAATAGTTCCTTCGCCGGAAACGGTACGGTGGTTCCGCCCGCCGCCCGCGGGCGCGCGTCCGACGCGTCGAATCGGCGTCCGGGAGAGCAATCGGCGTCGCCCGCCCGGCGCACGGCGCGGCGCGACCGTCAGTCGAGCACGTCCCAGACGTCGGTCTGGCCGATCACCACGCTCGAGCACTCGGCCCCGCCGAGCGCGACGCGCACGTCGAGCGGCCGGCCGGGGAAGGCGACGTCGCAGGGGAATCCGGCCGCGC
>JAJFTU010000291.1 GCA_021372775.1 bacterium
GTTCTCGTAGCGCGACGGCCGCCGCCCGCCGCGGAGAAGTTGTCCGCCGCGGGGGACCGGTTCGAAGTATCGTGGAACGGCAAGCGCCGCGCGGGGCGCGGGGCCGGCGCCGAGCGCCGGCGGAAGGATGGAGCGACGTGAAGAACAGCCTCTCCGCAATGCTCGCGGGGATCGTCGACTACGCCGGGCATTTCGCGCCGGCCAAACTCCCGCTGGACGAGGCGGCGCGCCGCTTCGGCGCGCTCCGCGGCGGTCCGGCCGGCTGGCTCGTCGGCCGCTTCGTCGCCCCCGCCGCGCGGCTCGACGATCTCGCGCCGCTTCTCCCGGCGCTCGGCTCGCCGACGCCGCCCTTGGCCGCGATCGGCCGCGGCGGCGCGGACGCGGCGGCGGCGCTCGCCGGGCTGGACCGCGATCTCGGCGACGTCGACGTCTTCCTCGGGCATCACCCGGAGGCGCGCGTCGAGCTGTGCGAAACGCGCCTGCCCGCGCCGCTCTGCGAGCCGGCGCGGCGCGCGGAGTTGGAGCAGTACGTCGAGCGGGCGCTCGATCTCGTCGAGCGTTCCGCCCCCGCGGCGATCACGCTCTTCTTCGAGGGGAGCTACGGGCCCGACTGGCGGCGTTCGCTCGTCTCGATCGCCGAGGCGATCGCCGAGGCGTGGCGCCGTCGCGGCGCCGGCGCGAAGGCGCTCGGCGCCGGGTTCAAGCTGCGCTGCGGCGGCGCCGCCGCGCAGGACGTCCCGCCCGCGGAGCAGGTCGCGCTGGCGCTCGCCGTCTGCCGCGACCACGGCGTGCCGTTCAAGGCCACCGCGGGGTTGAACCTGCCGGTGCGCCGGCTGAACCACCAACTGTTCGTGAAGCAGCACGGATTCCTCAACGTCTTCGGCGCCGCGGCGCTCGCGGCGGCGCAGGGGCTCGACGAAGCGCAGCTCGCCGAAATCGTCGCCGACGAAGACCCGGCCGCCTTCGTCTTCGGGCCGGACGAGTTCCGCTGGCGCGAGTTCGCGGTGGCGAGCGACGAGATCGCCGCCTCGCGCGCGCAGTTCGCCGGGTCGTTCGGCGGCTGCCGCGTGGAGGAGGCGCACGCCGCGCTCGGCGCGCTCGGTCTGGTCGACTGACGCGATCGTCGATGGCCGGGACCCGGATCCTGCCGGCGGGGATGCGCCGCGGCGTCGCGCTGTTCAACGAGGGACGGTATTACGCGGCGCACGAGGAGATGGAACTCGCCTGGCGCGCGACCCTCGGCGAGGAGCGGCTCTTCTACCAGGGGCTGATCCAGGCCGCGGTCGCGCTCTGGCGCGTGACGCGCGGCGACGCGACGATCGCGCTGACGATGGTCTGCCGCGCCCTGCCGAAGCTGCGCCAGTTCGCGCCGGAGTTTCGGGGCCTCGACGTCGCGCGTCTCGTGAACGACCTGCTCTACGTGCGGGACCAGCTGCTCGCGCTCGGCGAAGCGCACGTCGCGGAGTTCGATCCGCGCCAACTGCCCCGTCTGCACGGCCCGGCGGCGGACGAACGGCGGCGCGCCGGCCGCCGCGCGGTGTTCGGCGGCGTGCGCTGAGGTCAGCGCGGCTTGCGGGCGACGATCAGCGCGCGGGCGAACGGCCCGTCGCCATAGAACGGTTCCCCTTCCACGACGAGCCCCGCGGCGCGGCAGACGTCGGCCCACGCCGCGATCGGCCGCGGCCGCCGGCGCAGGCGCCATTCCCCGCGCCGCAGCGAGCCGATCCGCTCCCACGCCGCCAGCAGCCTGAACCGCCAGCCGCCCGCGGCGTCCGCCTCGCGCAGCAGCAGCGCGCCGCCCGGCTCGAGCGCCGCGGCCGCGCGCGCCACGAGCGCCTCGGCCTCGGCCGGACGCAGCTCCCGCAGCAGGTCGATCGCCGCGCAGACGCGGCAGGAAGGAATCGGCCAGACCCGCGCGTCGGCTACGACGATCTCGCCGTCCTCGCCGAGCGCCTCGAGCGCCGCGGCCGCGACCTTCGGCTTCCGCTCGACGCCGAGCAGCCGCAGCCGCGTCGGCGGCGCCGGCCAAAGCGGCGGCCAGACCGCGTCGCGCACCATCGCCTCGGTCTCCGCGAGCAGGACGAGCAGATGCCCGCGCCCGCAGCCGAGGTCGACGAGCAGGCCGTCCTCCGGCAGCAGGCGCCGTTCGAGCAGCGTGGTGAAGACCGCGTCGCCCTTCAGCCGCGAGCGCGCCCCCTCCCACGCCAGAACGCCGGCCGAGAGGTAGCGGCGCGAAGCGGCGTCGGCGACGCGCACGCGCAACGGATCGCGCATCGTGCGGCGGAAGACCGGCAGCGCGGCGAAGCCGAAGGCGACGCCGAGCGCGGCGCCGACGACGAGCGAGCCGAGACAGAGGTCGAGCAGGAACTGATGCCACGGCAGCGCGCGGAACTCGGCCATCGAGAGGGCGTAGAAGGCGCCGCGACGCAGGAGCGAGCCGGCCTGCAGTTCGCTGAAGTAGAGCGGCACGGCGATGATCGGATGGCTGATCTGCGCGCCGATGTACATCGTGACGACGTTGAGCCGGAAGAGGCGCGCGGCGACGAGGCACATCCCGAGGTGCAGGCCGAAGAGCGGCGTGCAGCCGATGAAGACGCCGACCGCGAGCGCGGCCGCCTGGCGGCCGGGAGTCGCGCCGTCGGTCCTCATCCGGAAGACCATCTCGGCGAACAGTTCCTTGCCGCGGCCCATCGCTGCGATCGTCCCTTTCGCGCCTCGCGCCGTCGCCCTTCTCCGCGCGCTCCGGCGCGCGGAGGGCCGCGCGTTCTCTTTCGCCCGCCGAGAGTATCCCCCACAATGATTGGTCCGTCGCGGCGGCGCACGGCGACCGCGGCGCGGGAGGAACGGCATGCGCGAATTCGGCGGGCTGCGCGGAACGGCGGAAGCGGCGGCGGCCGCGGGGGCGGCGGCGCTGCGGCCGTTTCTCGACGGGCGTCGCGCGCTGGACGTGTCGCCCAAGAGTCGGCACGATTTCGTCACCGCGGCGGACGTCGCCTCGGAGCGCGCGGTCGCGGCGGCGATCCGCGCCGCGCATCCCGA
>JAJFTU010000292.1 GCA_021372775.1 bacterium
TTTTGTGCGCCGCGCTGCTCGGCGCCCCCTCGGCGCTCGCGCAGGCGGACGCGCCCGCCGGAGCGCCTGCGGCGCCGCCCGCCGCCGCGCAGTCCGCGCCGCCGAACGTCGTTTCGGGCGCGCCGAACGCGCCGGCGGGGCCGGCCGTCGGGCCTTCCGTGCGGCTCACGTTCTACGCCGTGTCGGGACTCGCCAAGGCGGCGCGAAAGAACTGCGGCGCCGACCGCGCGCCGGACGGCGCGCCGGACCTCGCCGCGGCGGAAGGGCGCCGCGCGTTCGCGGCTCTCTTCGGCGGGACCGACGCGGCGATCGTCGGCGAGGCGCGGAAGATGCTCGCCGACGGCCGCGTGCTGCTCGAAGGGTTCGCGGCGGCGAACGATCGCCCCTTCTACTTCGGCTACTTCGAGCGGCGCGACGCCGCGGAGGGCGGACGCGCCGCCGTCAGGCTGCAGCGCTTCAAAGGCCGGCAGCCGTTCATGGACCGGTCGTTCCCGCTCGCGCGCGGCGGCGTCGCCTGGCGGGCGAGCTGGTCGTCGGACGACGAGGAAACGTGCGTCGTCGTTCGCATCGAATCGCTCGACGCGCTCCCGCCCCCCGCGCCTTTCGGCGCCCTGCCCGCGCGCTGGAGGGAGGCCGAACCGCTGAAGAGCCTCAAGAGCGTCATGCCCGCGTTTCCGGGCAGCGTTCGTCGCGGCCAGGCGGCGGAGAAGGTCGTCGTAGACGGCGTCGTCGGCCTCGACGGACGGATGGACTACTGCCAGATCAGGGACTATCCCGCCGGCGGGGCGGACGCGGCGATGGCCGCGCTGGAGGTGGTGAGCCAGTGGCGCTGGAGACCCGCGCGGCTCGACGGCAAGCCGATCCCGATGCCGTTCGCGGTGACGATCACGTTCGCGCTCCGCTGAAGGTCGCGCGGCGCCGCGGCGCGCCGCGCCCGTCGGCGCCCAAGCGCGCGGCCCGCGCCTCCCGCGCATCGCGCGGCGGAGCGGTGGTGGAGTCGCCCGGCCGCGGCGCCTTGGGCGCGACTCGGAAATGGTCTCGGGGGGAACTGCACGATGCGCAAGATCATCGCCTGCACGGCGGCGGCGCTCGCCTGCGCCTTGGGCGCGGCCGCGGCCCGGGAGCCCGTCGGCGCTCCCGAATGGCGCGGCTTCGATCTGTCTCTCGTCGCGGTCTCGCCCGCGGAAAGCGGGGAACCTGATTCCGCGGCCTGTCGGATCGACGGCGCAGGGCCGACGCCGCCGGCGCCGGGCGACGACGCCGCGGCGTCGGCGTTCGCGGCGCGCTTCGGCGGGGCGAGAACGAAGGTTCTCGTCGGCCGGCGCCGGCGGCCGGCGCGTTTCGACGGGAAGCCGGTCGAGAGCTGGACGACGCTGAAGTCAGGTTTTCACCTTACGAAGGAGGACGCGAAGTGAGCGGATGCGGCACTCGGACGACGACGATCGGCAAGACGATGCGGACCTGCGCCGTCGGCGCCGCGTGCGCCCTGCTCGGCGCGGTGGCCGCGGTCGCGCAGGAGCCGGCGGCGCGGGCGGCGATGACGATGTACGCGGTGCAGGGGGCGGTCGGGCGCGACGGCGCGGCCGGCTGCCGCGCCCCCTCGGACGACTCGCCCGCGGCGCCCGACGTCGCGACGCCGGAAGGGCGGAGCGCGCTGGCGGCGC
>JAJFTU010000293.1 GCA_021372775.1 bacterium
TGGAAGCCGTTCATGCCGTTCGGCTTCTCCGGCGTGATGACCTCGGCGGCGATCGTCTTCCTCGCGTACGTCGGCTTCGACGCGGTCTCGACGGCGGCGGAGGAGACGATCAACCCGCAGCGCGACATGCCGATCGGGATCGTCGGCTCGCTCTGCGTGGCCACGGTGCTCTACATAGCGGTCTCGGCGATCATGACCGGCGTCGTGCCGTACACGGAGCTCGACGTGGCCGACCCGGTGGCGCTGGTGCTCAACCACCTCGGCATGCCGTGGGCTTCGGCGGTGATCAGCGTCGGGGCGATCGCGGGGATCACCAGCGTGCTGCTGGTGCTGCTGCTCGGGCAGCCGCGGATTCTCTTCGCGATGTCCCGCGACGGGCTGCTGCCGCCGTTCCTCTCCAAGGTCCACCCGCGGTTCCAAACGCCGTACCTGACGACGATCTTCATCGGCGCGGTCGTCGCGCTGGCCGCGGGGCTGACGCCGATCAACGTCTCCTCGGAGCTCTGCTCGATCGGGACGCTCTTCGCCTTCATCATCGTCTGCGCCGGCGTGATCGTGCTGCGGCGCACGCGCCCCGATCTGGACCGGCCGTTCAAGGTGCCGCTTTTCCCGGCGCTGCCTGCGGTGGGGATCGTGTTCTGCGGCGCGCTGATGGTCAGCCTTCCCGGAACGGCCTGGATTCGTTTCGCGGTCTGGCTGGTCGCCGGCTTGCTGATCTTCTTCACCTACGGCGTCCGCAAGAGCCGCGTCGGCAACGGGAACGTGTAGGGGAGGCTGGCGCGGTGGAGGCGCCGCTGTTCCGACGACGTGATCGGCGCGCCAGCCTCCCCTACGCGCGCGCGGGAATCAGGCGCACCAGCGCGGCGGGAAGAAGAACCGCCACGAGGACCGGGCCGAACGGCTGGTCGAGCATGATCGCCGCGGCGAAGGCGACGAGGTACGAGGCCACGCCGAAGCCCGCGCTCCAGAGCAAAGAGCGCCTCCAGCCCCCCGCGCGGCGGAAGGCGACCCACGGTGGAACGAAGACCAACGCGAAGGCGGCCATCACGCCGATCGTCGTCGACGCCAGCGCCAACGCCGACGCGGCGAGCAGGTCGAAGGCCAGCTCGTGGCGCCACGCCGGGCGCGCGTTGGCGCGGAAGTGGTCGGGGAAGAGCCGCCCCAGGAGAAGCCGCGGCGAGAGCCACGGCAGCGCGGCCGCCGCGACGAGCACGATCCCGCCGAGCTCCGCCGCTCGCCGCGCGTTCGAGAAGTAGAGCTGCCCCTCGCTCACCGCGCGGGCCAGCTCGCCGCCGTGCGCGGCGTTGGCCGCGGCGAGCAGCGAGAGGGTCCAGCCGGCGAGGATCATCATCCCGTAGTTGTCGTTGCCGGCGCGGCCGACGATCGTCTTCGCCGCCACGGCGAACGCCGCCGCGGCGAGCGCCGCGGGAAGGCCGGGATAGCCGACGACCGCCCCGAGGACGACGCCGGCGCCCGCGACCTGCGCGACGCCGAGCGAGGAGAGCCACTCCTCGCGCATCCGCACGTAGGCCCCGAGAACCGGCAAAAGAAGCGCGAGCAGCAGCCCGTTGAGGAACGGCGCGAGGAAGATCGGGTCGAAGACCCGCGAGAAGTCGAGGTTCATCGCCCCACCTCCACCACGCGGTCGGCGACGCGGGCGAGGAAGTCGGCCTCGTGGCTGACGACGACGACGCCGCGGGCGTCGCGCGCCGCGGTCAGCGCCGCGGCGAGCGCGTCCACCGTCGCCGCGTCCATGTTGTTCGTCGGCTCGTCGAGGTAGACGAGGCGCGCCGGCGAGCCGAGGCAGGCCCAGACGCTGAGCAGCTGGAACTGCCCGCCGGAGAGCCGGTCGATCCGCGTCCGCAGCAGGGGGCGCAGCGTCTCCGGCGCCTCCGACGGCTTGGCGTGCGTCAGGCGCAGCACGTCGCGCGCCGCGATCGGCGCCTCGGCCGGGCGCACCGGCCGCTGCCGCTGCACCTCGACGCGCACCCCCGGCGCGGTCGTCGCCGTGCCGCCGAAGACGCGCGCCGTTCCGGCGAGCGCGCCGAGGAGCGTCGACTTCCCCGCGCCGTTCGGCCCGGCGACGCCGACGATCTCCCCGGCGTCCACGTGGAACGAGACCGGCCCGACGACCGGCGCGGCGTAGCCGGCGACGAGCCCCTCCACCGTCAGAAGGCGCTCGCTCATCGCGCCGCGCCCTTCGCGGCGGGATCCGCTTCGGCGCGCGCCGCGCGTCGGTCGGTCGAGGGCCGCGCGCTCATCGCGCCGCGCCCGTCGTCGCCGCCACCCAGCGGTCGATGTGGTCGAGGTACCCCTTGCCGTCGGCGCCGAGGTCGCACTCGAGCTGAAGCTGCCGCTCCGGCCAGCCGAGGTTCTTGGCGAGGAATCGCGGCCCTTCGCCCGGGTGGAACGAGTCGTAGAGGATCGCGCCCCGCTTGCCGGAGAGCGACGCGACGAGCTCCCGCAGATGCGCGGCCGTCGGCGGCACGCCGGGGAGCGGCTCGACGTAGCCGAGGATCGGCACGCCGAGCAGCGCGGCGAGGTAGTCGCCGTCCTTGTGGAAGAAGACGACGCCCGGCGCCCCCGCGGCGCGCCGCTTCCACTCGGGGATCCGCGCGGCGACGTCGCGCGCGAACGCCTCGGCGTTCGCCTTGTAGCGCGCGGCGCCGGCCGGATCGAGCGTCGCGAGCCGCGCGGCGAGCGCCTGCGCCACGCGCGCCATCCGCTGCGGGTCCATGTAGTAGTGCGGATTGCCGGCGGGGTGGACGTCGCCGCGCGCGCGGTCGGCGGCCTCGCCCTTGCCGAGGAGGTCGATCTGCGCCGCCCCCTCGAAGTAGCCGGGGCGCGGCGGGAGGATCTTCGGGTTGTTGGCCCCCTGCAGCGCCGCGGGCAGCCAGCCGACCTCGAGCTCCGCGCCGACCGCGAGCAGCAGGTCGGCGTCGCGCAGCGCGAACATCATGCTCGGCTTGGCGAGCAGGTAGTGCGCGTCGCGGTCGGGCGGCGCGAGCACGGTGATCTTCGCCGCGTCGCCGGCGACGACGCGGGCCAGCATCCCCATGCTCGAGGTGGTGGCGACGACGTTGAGCTTGGCCTCGGCGGCGAAGGCCGTCGCGGCGAGCAGCGAAAAGGCGACGAGCGACTTCTTGATCATGGCTTCCTCCGCCGTCAGAACTTGTGCGCGCCGTGCGCGCCGAGACTCAGTTGGTACTGCACGAAGAGCTGGCCGAACGTCTCGCCCGAGCCGTCGATCGGGACGCGCGTCCGGCTCCACTGCACGCGGAGCCGCGAGAACTCGGTCAGGTTCGCGGTGACGTCGGCCGACCAGCGCGAAACGGCGTCGTAGTCGATCGTGCCGAGAGAACCCGCGTCGAGGCGGTTCGTCGCGCCGGCGACGTCGCGGCGCAGCCCGATCGTCAGGCGCGGCGCGACGCCGTAGACGGCCTGCGCGAAGTAGCCGTCCTGCGTCGCGCGGCGCCGGTCGCCGAGGCGGTCGTCGGCGAGGCCGACGACGTCGAGGTCCTTGACGCGCCGGATGTACTCGGCGACGAGCGAGAGGCCGCCCGCGCCGTACTGCCGGCCCGAGTCGTACTTGTAGACCGCGTCGAGGCCGAAGAAGCGCGTCGTTCCTTGGCGCGCCTCGTCGGCGCCGAGGAACTGCACGATCTCCTGGTGGCGCGTCGCCCTGCCGTACGAGGCGCCGAGCTGCAGCGCCGAGCTGTAGCCGACGTCGGGGGCGATCTTGGCGAAGGCGGTGAAGAGGCGCGGGCCGGACTTGCGGTCGAAGTACGGATGCTCGTCGTCCCGGCCGACGTAGGCGGCGACGAACTCGTTCTCTCCCTGCAGCGCCTCGACGCCGATCGTCGCGTAGAACGGCAGGCGCGGAACCCAGTTCATCTGCAGTCCCGTGTCGGCCAGCGCCTCGCCGAAGAGGAGCTGGTAGGGCAGGGGGGCGTCGACGAAGTCCCACTGGTGCGAGTGCTGCTTGTTGAGGTAGCCGACGCCGCTCTTGAACTTGCCGAAGCGGAGCTGCAGGCCCCACGGCAGCGCCCGCGTCTGCGCGTACGCCTCCTCGACCGACGCGCCGCCGTCGCCGTCGAACGACAGCACGGCCCAAGCGTCGAAGTAAGGATCGACGGCGCCGGAGATCGCGACCTCCGTCTCGCCGAGGTTGAAGCCGCTCTTGCGCGCCTCGGGGCCGAGGCCGAAGCCGTCGGCGCGCGCGAGGAGCGCGTCGCCGTCACCCTCGCGGCCGTCGTGGTAGTAGAGGCCCGACGGGATCACCGAGATCGACGGGTTGAAGGAGCTTCCGGACGAGACCGCGCCGGTCGCGTCGGCGACGTCGTACGGCGCGAGGCCGACGGGGTCGGCGGGGCCGCGCGGCCCCGTCGCCGACGGCGGCGTCTCCCGCGACGGCTCGCCGATCGTGCGCGCGGGCGCGGCGGGGGCGTTCGCCCCTTCGGTCGCGGCGCCTGGCGTCGGCGCGCCGTTCGCCGCCGCGGCCGTCTCCGCCGCGGCGCCGGGCGTCGGCGCGCCGGCTGTCTCGGCCGCGGCGCGGGCCTTCAGTTCGTCGAGCGCGCGGCGGTCTTCGCGGCGCTCGGCCGCGAGCTGCTCCAGCGCCGCGCGGAGCGACTCGACGTCGCTCTTCGCGGCGCCGCCGTCGAGACGCGCCACGCGGGCGCGCAGTTGTTCGATCTGCTGTTCGGCGGCCTGCTGCCGCTCTTCCAGTCGCCGCAGCTTCGCCGCGGCCGAATCGTCGTCGGCGCGCGCCGGAAGGACGGCCGCGCCGAGCGCGACGGCGACGGCCGCCGCGCGGTACGCGGCGCGGAACGCCGCGCCACAAAGTGCACGCATGATCTTCTCCTGAATTCCATCGCTGTCGCCGCGCACGGCGCAACGGCCGCCCGCGGCGCGTCGAACGTCACGGGACGAACAAGCGGCGGAGGCTAGGAGAAGAGGGGCGGACTGCGCGGATCGGG
>JAJFTU010000294.1 GCA_021372775.1 bacterium
CATCGCCGCGCCGACGACGAGGACCGCGACGAGCGCCGCGGCGGCGCCGAGCACGAGTCCGCGGTCGCGGCCGACGCCGCGCTTGGCCGCGAGCCCCGCGGCGAAGAGGGCCACGCCGACGGCGCCGGCGACGAGCGCGCCGCGGGAGCGCGACCAGAGAAGGGCGACGATCACGACGCCGGCGACGGTGGCGAAGACGAGCATCCGCGCCGGTCCCGGCGCGCGCGCTTCGTCCCGCTCCGGCGCCTCGCCGCGCGGCCGCGAGGCGAGCAGCCCGACCAGCGCGAAGAGGCCGAGCGAGAGGAGCGCGGCGAAGTGGTTCGGGCAGACGAACGTGCCGCAGGCGCGGCCGGAGTAGTAGATGTTCTTCCAGCCCCAGATGCTGTAGCTGCCGGAGAGCGACTCGGCGAGGGCGTAGACCGCCTCGACCAGCGCCGCGACCGCGGCGGCGCCGGCGGCGAGCCGGCGGTCCTCGCGGCGCGCCGTCGCGGCGAGCCCGACGAGGAACGCGGCGAGGGCGAGCCCCAGCCGCGTCAACCCTTCGAGATTGGCGTCGGGGTCGGCGCCGAGCGGGCGCCACGTCGCCTCCGTCCGGACGCCGCCCGCCGCGGCGGCGAGCGACGACTCGGCCGCGGAGAGCGCGGGATCGGCGCCGGGGAAGGCGAGCGAGGCGCGCGCCTCGCCGGCGAGGCGCGGCGAGAGGGCCGCGACCGCCGACGGCGGCAGCGGCGCGAGATAGAGCAGCCCGAAGACGGCGGTCGCCGCGGCGAGCCGCCACGTCCACCGCGCCCCCTCCCCGAGCGCGCGCCGATCGACCCAGAGCAGCCCGAGCGCCGCCGCGAGGGCGAACGCGAGCAGGGCGCGCGGCGCGTCGCCCACGGCGCCGAACGGCAGCGGCGCGGCCACGACCAACGCCAACCCGATGAAGAACGCCGCGCGGCGTCCCTTTCCGTCCATCGCGACCTCCCGTCGCGCACAGTCTACACGCGGCGCGCCGCGCCGATCCGGCCGCGCCGACGACGCCGCGCGCCGCCGCGTTTCGCGGCGTTCCGTCGTTGCGGCCGCCGCGGCGGCGAGAGATATTGGTCCTCCACCCGTCGTCTCTTCCCGAACCGGAGATCCTCGTTGATGGCCACCGCCGACATCGTCCGCGAGACGCTCGCCAACCACGCGCAGGCCGCGATTCCCGCCGACCCGGAAACGTCCCTCTTCGAAACGGGCGTCATCGACTCGTTCGGCCTGCTCGACGTCGTCGCCGACCTCGAGAGCCGCTTCGGCATCCGCGTGCCGGACTCGGAGATGGTCCCGCGGCGCTTCGAGACGATCGCCAAGATCTGCGCCTACGTGGACTCCCGCCGGAACGGCTGAGACGATGGCCCGCGTCCTCGCCTTCGGCCGCCGGCTGCCCGAACAGATCGTCGGCAACGCCCCGCTCGCCGCCGAGTTCGGCGTCGAGGAGTCGTGGATCGAAGCGGTTTCGGGAATCCGCGAGCGGCGCCGCGCGGCGCCCGACGAGACGGTCGTCGACCTCGCGGAGGGGGCGGCCCGCGCCGCGCTCGACGCGGCGGGCGTCGCGCCGTCCGACGTCGGCGCGATCGTCGTCGGCACCGGCACGCCGCGGCGCGTCTTCCCCGGCGTTTCGGCCGACCTGCAGGCGCGCCTCGCCTGCTTCGGCCCGGCGTTCGACGTCCATCTCGCCAGCTCGGGCGGCCTCTGCGCCTTCGCCCTCGGCGTCGATCTCTGCGCGCGCTACGGGCCGACGCTCGTCGTCGGCGCCGAGCGGATGAGCGAGGTGCTCGACCGCGCGCCGCGCGTCAAGGAGACGGCGATCCTCTTCGGCGACGGCGCCGGCGCGGCGGTCCTCGCCCCCGGCGAAGGGCCGATGCAGGTGATCGACGCGCGGCTCGACGGCAACGGCGAGTTGGCGTCGGCGCTCGCGCTCGACTTCGACGCGCCG
>JAJFTU010000295.1 GCA_021372775.1 bacterium
CGGCGAGCCTGTCGAGGATCGCCAGCTCGCCCTCCATGTCGCCGTCCTGCCCCCGCCGGAAGGAGGCTTCGAGATCCGCGCGGCCTTGCGGGTCGGCGCCGACGGTCGCGCCGTCGGGCGCCCGCACGAGGTGGATCGCCGAGTTTCCGCCGATCCCCGTCGCGCCGACGACCGTCAGGGCGCCGGTGGCCTCCACGATCAGTTCCGAATCGTCGGCCTCCTGCACGATGCGCTCGAGCAGTTTCGTCGCTTCGTCCGCGCGCCCGGCGACGGAGGCCTCCACCGCCCGTTGATAGTCGGCGTGGTAGTCGTGCGGCGGGGTCATCGCCTGCTCCATCCTCGCCCGCAGGGCCTCGCGCAGTTCCGGGGTCGGCGCCTCGTTCACGGCGCGCCGAAGGAGCGTCCGCCCCTCGTCCGTCTTCTTTTGGGCGACGAGCAGCGCTCCTTCGTTGAAGCGCGCGACGGCGACGTTCTGGCGCGCCCACGCGACGGCGACCGGGTCCTTCGTCTTGGCCAGAAGCTGTTCGAGCGCCGCGCGCGCGGCGCCGAAGTCCCGCGCGTCGAAGCAGTCGTTGACCAGCGGCTGCGCCGTGAGGGGGCTCGGCGCTCGCCCGAACGCCGCCTCGAGGTCGGCGCGGCGCCGCTTTGCCCTCTCCGCTTCCGGCAGCAGTCCGTCGAGCAGTCTCCGGGCTTCGGCGTGTCCGGGACTGAGGGCGAGGTCGCGCTCGAGCTGGGCGCGGATTTCGCGGGCGAGCGGCTCGTCGATCATCCGGCCGGAACCGAGGGCGACGGCGTAGAGGTAGTGCGCCATCGGCAGGTCCGGATCCGCCTCGACCGCGCGGCGGAAGAACTCGCGCGCTTCCTCGGTCGGCGAGGGGACCGTCCGCAGCAGCCCTTCGCCGAACAGCGCCGGAGCGCACCGCGGGTTGATCGCCAGCGCGGCGCGGTAGCGCTCCTCGACTTCCTGCCTCGCGCCGGGCTCGGTCGGGTCGGCGAGCAGCAGCCCCGTCCGCGCAAGCGCCTCGTCGCGGGCCAGCGGCCGCGACGTCGCTCTCTCGTCCACCTTCAGCTCGTCGAAGCGGACGCGCCAGTAGTGGTAGACGCCGGCGCCGATCACGCGCCGCAGGTGCGCGCGCAGCTCCTCTTCGAGGCGCCCCGGCGGGCCGCCGAAGGCGGCGGAGAAAGCCCGCGCGGGGGACGCGCCCGCGGCGAGGCTCTGCAGGTAGCCGGTGAACTGCGCGCGGCGCTTGGGGCCGCCGCCGGTGAGCATATAGTCCGCGACGGCCCACGACGTCGCGTAGAAGAGCCCTTGGCGTCCCTGCTCGTTGTAGTCGGGCGACGAATGCTCGACCTTCGCCAGGTCGTCGAGCGGGAAGATGCGGGAGCGGAGCAGTTCGAGGTGCTCGGGCGGCGGCCCGCCGAGGTCCACTCCGTTCTTCGTGCGCTCCATCGTGCGATAGAACTCGGCCAGCCCCTCGTCCAGCCAGAGCGGCAGCGCGGGGATGTTCCGCTCGACGAAGTAGTGCAGATACTCGTGGTAGACGATGCCCAGCGAGCTCGCGTCGTCCACCTGCACGGCCACGTAGTCGCCGTCGAAGCGGCGCTGGAAGAAGCCGGCGATGTCGCGTCCGCCGCGGTAGGGGGCGAACGACTTCTCGTCCGGAAAGACGTAGACGTAGGTCGGGATCGGGGCGTTGACCAGCATCTGGTCCGCCGACATCTTGCGCAGCACTTCGCGCAGCGTCTCCAGGCCGACGACGACGGCGCGGGTGCGCTCCTCGGGCGCGCAGCTGAAGAGCGTGAAGTGGGCGGAGCGGTACTCCGACCAGCGCTGGCCGTCGGGAAGCGGCGCGGCGGCGGCGCGGCCGCCGAGCGCGAGCGACAGCAGGAGCGCCGCGGCGAGCGCGTCGTGCTTCGTCATGGCGTGGTCCCCCGGGCTCGATCTCCCCGGGCGGATTATCCACCACCGCGGTCCGGGCGCGGCCGGCCCGCGGCGGCGAAATCGGGGGAGAGAGGGCCGACGGCCCTCTCTCCGCGGATCACTGCGGCGTTTCCTGCGGCGCGTCGACTCGGAGCAACCGGCGGCAAGCCGGCGCGGGGGCGGGCCCGAGCGGGCGCGCCCCCGAAGCGCCGGCGCGCCGCTACGGACGGAAGAAGGTCGTCGAGCCTTGGCCGTAGTCCACGAACGGGGCGCCGCGGAGCGTCTCGTTCGAC
>JAJFTU010000296.1 GCA_021372775.1 bacterium
GGCGGCGGGCGGGACGCTCGACCTGCCGACGCCGCGCGGAACGCGCGTCTTCCGCGTCGCCGGCGTCTTCCGCAGCTACGCCACCGACCAAGGGCTGGCGATGATCGACCGCGGCGCGTTCCGCGCGCTCTTCGACGACGACGGCGTCTCGGGGCTCTCGTTCGTCGCCGCGCCGGGGACCGATCCGGCGGCGCTCGCCGCGCGGCTGCGCGCCGCGGCCGGCGCCGACCAGCCGCTGCTCGTGCAGTCGAACCACGCGCTCCGCGCCGCGTCGCTGGAGATCTTCGACCACGCCTTCGCCGTGACCGCGGTGCTGCGCCTGCTCGTGCTGATCGTCGCCGCGGCGGCGGTCTTCACGGCGCTGATGGCGCTGCAGTTGGAGAAGGGGCGCGAGTTCGCGCTGCTGCGCGCGCTCGGCCTCGGGCGGCGGCGGCTCTTCGCGCTCGTGCTCGGCGAGACGGCGCTGCTGGGCGGCGCGGCGGGGCTGCTCGCGATTCCCGTGGGCCTCGCGCAGGCGGCGGTGATGACCTACGTCGTCAACCAGCGTTCGTTCGGCTGGCGGCTGCCGCTCTTCGTCGATCCGTGGATTCTCGGCGCGGCGCCGCTGCTCGCGCTCGGCGCGGCGCTCGTCGCCGGGATCTACCCCGCGTGGCGCGCGGCGCGCCGCCGTCCCGCGGCGGCGTTGGCGGACGAATGACGGCCCGCCGATTCCTTCGCGCGGCGTCGCGCGAGAGGACGTTGAATCGCGCGCCGCGCAGCTCGGCGTCGCGCGGATCGACGTCGCGCCGCGCGCTCTTCGTCGCGCGCCGCGCGCTCCTCGTCGGTCTCGCGGCCGCGCTCGCCGGATGCGGCGTCCGCGGCGACGATCCGCCGCGCGGCCTCGCCGCGCCGGAGGAGGCGTTGCGCGGCGAGGCGGCGGGGTACGCACGGGCGCTCGCGCCGCGGCCGTTCGCGTTCCCGCGCGACCACGGCCCGCATCCGGAGTTCCGCACGGAGTGGTGGTACGTCACCGGCAATCTCCGCGCCGCGGACGGACGCCGCTTCGGCTTCCAGCTCACCTTCTTCCAAGTGGCGCTCGCGCCGGACGCGCCCGCGCGCGGCTCCGCGTTCGCGACGCGCCACGCGGTGATGGCCCACTTCGCGTTGACGGACGTCGCCGCGGGACGCTTCCGCGCCGCGCAGCGCCTCGAGCGGGCCGCCGCGGGTCTGGCCGGGGCGCGCGGCGCGCCGTTTGCCGTCTGGCTCGACGACTGGCGGCTCGCCTCGCTCGGCGCGGGCTTCCTGCCGCTGCGCGTCGCGGCCGCCGAGGGAGACGCGGCGATCGACCTCGTGCTCGAAGAAGGGAAGCCGCCCACGCCGCAGGGGGACCGCGGCCTGTCGCGCAAGGGCCCGGGCGAAGGGAACGCGTCGTTCTACTACTCGATGACGCGGCTGCCGGCGCGCGGCGTCGTGCGCGTCGCGGGGCGATCGTTCGACGTCCGCGGCGCGGCGTGGCTCGACCGCGAGTGGAGCACGAGCGCGCTCGGGCCGGACGTCGCGGGGTGGGATTGGTTCGCCCTGCAGTTGGACGACGGGCGGGACGTGATGTTCTACCGGCTGCGGCGCAAGGACGGCGCGGACGATCCGCTGTCGGCGGGGAGCGTCGTCGGCGCCGACGGGCGCGCGGCGCGTCTGTCCGCGGCGGACGTCTCCGTGACGCCGCTGCGCTTCTGGACCAGCCCGACGACCGGCGCGCGCTACCCCGCGGCGTGGCGCTTCGCCGCGCCCTCCCGCGGGATCGACGTCGAGGTGCGCGCGGCGCTCGACGCGCAGGAGCTGACGGGGATCGTTGATTATTGGGAAGGAGCCGTGGACGCTTCGGGGAGTGCGCGGGGGGTCGGTTATGTCGAGATGACGGGGTACGCGGCGCGGCGGTAAGGCGCGTGCGTTTCGCCGCTCATCTTTCGCGGACCGGCTCGGGCGCGTCCTTCGGTTCTGCGGTGCGGCGATAAGGCGCGTGCGGACCGAGGGACGCGCGTCGTGCGGCGGGGGCGGCGGCTCAGCCGACCGGGCAACGG
>JAJFTU010000297.1:0-27500 GCA_021372775.1 bacterium
CGGGCCACGCCGCGGCGCCGGAACCGAGCGGCGCGCCGACGGCGCGCGCGGGACGCAGGCGCGGCGCGGCGGCGAGCGGCCGGACGCCGGCCGCGAGAACGGCGAGCGCGATCAACGCCGCCTCAAGAGCGCGAAGACGAAGAGCCGAGCGAGAGTTCATGCGCGCATCTTCCCCGCGCGGCGCGCCGCCGGTCAAACGGCGCGCGCGTATCCTTGAAGGGCGGCGCCGCGGCGGAGGATCGCGCTCCGCCCGCCGGAGCGCGCGGGAAGGAGGCGAAGATGTCCGTGCCGCTGATCGCTCTCTTGACCGACTTCGGCCGGGGCGGGCCGTACATCGGCGCGCTGCGCGGGGCGGTTCTCCAGCGCTGCCGCGACGCGCACCTCGTGGACGTGACCCACTCGGTTCCGCCGCACGACATCCTCGCCGCCTCGTTCGTCCTCGCCGCGGCGGCGCCGTACTTCCCGTGGGGCACGATCTTCCTCGCCGTCGTGGACCCCGGCGTCGGCGGCCCGCGGCGGGCGATCGCCGCCCGCGGCCGCGGGCGGGTCTACATCGGCCCGGACAACGGGATCTTCACGTTGCTCGAGGATGACGGCGAGATCCGCGATTGGCGCGAGATCGACCCGGAGCTGTTCAACCTCGGCCCGGTCAGCCCGACGTTCCACGGACGGGACCTCTTCGCCCCCGTCGCGGGCGTTCTCGCCTCCGGCCTCCCGTTCGAGAAGGTCGGCGCGGCGATCGTCGATCCGGTCCGCCTGCCGCTCGCCGAGCCGCACGTCGAAGGGAACGAACTCGTCCTGCAGGCGCTGCACGTCGATTCGTTCGGCAACGTGACGATGCACGTGAAGGGCCCGGAGCTGCGCGCGCTGCTCGAGGGGACCGGCGCGTCGGGAATCGAGGTTCCTGGACACGGCCCGGCGCGCTGCGTGCGGACCTACAGCGAGGGGCCGAAGGACGGTCCGTTCTTCCTCTGGGGTTCGTCGGGCCGGCTGGAACTGGCGATGGACCGCCGCTCGGCGGCGGAGCGGCTCGGCATCGTCGCCGGAACGGAGCTCCGTTTTCCGCTGGTCCTGAAGGACCGCGCCTCCTCGTGAGCGAAGCGCCGCGGCGGGTCAGCGCGCGTACGGAATCGGATCGCGCGCGCCCGCCTCGGCGAACCCCTTGAGGCGCAGGCGGCACGACTCGCAGCGGCCGCAGGCTTCCTCCGTTCCCTGATAGCAGGACCACGTGAGTTCGAACGGCACGCCGAGCTGGAGGCCGCGCCGCACGATCTCCCCTTTCGTCAGGTGCAGCAGCGGGGCGACGACGCGGATCGAGCCGTCGCGCGTCCCGAGGCGGGCGGCGCGCTCGAACGCCTCGAGGAACGACTGCCGGCAGTCGGGATAGCCGGAGCTGTCCTCCTCGACCGCGCCGATGAAGACGGCGCGCGCGTCGAGCACCTCCGCCCACGCCACCGCCGCGGCCAGGAGCTGCGCGTTGCGGAACGGAACGTAGGTGATCGGCACGCCGCCGCTTCCCGGCTCGGTCTCCGGAACGGCGATCGTGGAGTCGGTGAGGGCGGAGCCGCCGATCGCGGCGAGGAAGGCGAGATCGAGCGTCCGCCGCCGCGCGGGAGGAACGCCGAAGGCGTCGGCCAGGGCCTCGAAGGCGCGCCGCTCGCGCGCCGCGGTCCTTTGGCCGTACGTCGCGTGCAGCAGCGCGATCTCGTGGCCGAGCCGCGCGATCGCCGCCGTCACGGCGGAGTCCATCCCGCCGGAAACCAGGACCACCGCGCCCGGCGCCGCGCTCATACGCCTCTCTCCTCGCCCGGCCAAAGAAGCTTGTGCATCTGCAGCTGCATCCGCGCCGGCAGACGGTCTTCGAGAATCCACTCCGCGAGGTCGGCCGGGGCGAGTTCGCCGTGCACCGCGCCGAAGAGGATCTCGCCGCGGAACGCGGCCAACGGGCCGCGCGCGATCTCCCGCGCCCGTTCGTAGTCGGCGCGGCCGGAGACGACGAACTTCACCTCGTCGCCGGACCGCAGCCGCGCCAAGTTCGCCGCGTCCATCCGCCCGTCCATCCGCGAGCCGGGCAGCTTCACGTCCACGATCCGCGCCGCGCCTTCCGGCACGTCGTCGATGTTCCGGTCGCCGCCGGTCTCGACGGCGACGTCGAAGCCGTCGGCGAGCAGCCGGCGGACCAGCGGCGCGAACGACGGCTGGAGCAGCGGCTCGCCGCCGGTCAGGCAGAGACGGGGAACGCCGTAGGCCGCGATCGCGCCGCGCAGCTCGTCGAGCGTCCGCCACGTCCCTTCGCGAAACGCCCACGAGGTGTCGCACCAGCGGCAGCGCAACGCGCAGCCGGTGAGGCGCAGAAAGACGGTCGGCAGGCCGGCGCGGCTCCCCTCCCCCTGCAGCGAAAGAAAGAGCTCGGCGACGCGCAAACGGCGGAAACGGGCGCTTTTCCACGGCTCCGCCAGCCGCGCGCGGCGCGCCTCCCCGACGCTCACCGCCGTCCCTTCGCGCCGCGCTTCGACGCCCCCGGAACAGCTTCGGGGAGCGGCGCTTCGGCGCGCCACGATTCGACGGCGGCCCGCGACGGAGGCGCCGCGAGGCCGCCGAGGCGGCGCAGCACGAAGAGGTTCCGCGCGTCGTCGGCGAGGTCTTCTTCCTTTTCCGTTTCCAGCACGGCGGGCAGACCGTCGAAGCGCGGGTCGTTGGCCAGCCGCCAGAAGGCGGAAGGCCCGAGCTCGCCGAGGCCGATCTGCTCGTGGCGATCGACGCGCGAGCCGAGCCCCCTCTTCGAATCGTTGACGTGGAGCGCGTGCGGCCGTTCGAGTCCGACGACCGCGGCGAAGGCGCGCCACGTCCGCTCCCAACCCTCGTCCGTCGCGAGGTCGTAGCCGGCGGCGAAGGCGTGCGCCGTGTCGAAGCAGACGCCGACCCGCTCCGGCGCCTCGAGCCGGCCGCGGATCGCGGCGAGCTGCTCGAACGTCCGGCCGAGCGTCGTCCCCTGCCCCGCCGTGTTCTCGAGCAGGACCATCACGTCCGGCCCGCGCCGGCGGTGCAGCTCGTCGAGCGCCTCGGCCACGGCGGCGATCCCCGCCTCCTCCCCCGCGCCGACGTGGGCTCCGGGGTGCATCACCAAGTACGGCACGCCGAGCGCCGCGCAGCGGACGAACTCCTCCTCCAGCGCGTCGAGCGAGCGGCGCCGCAGGTCGTCGTCCGGCGACGCGACGTTGATCAGGTAGGAGTCGTGCGCCAGGACCGGCGCGAAGCGCGCCGCGGCCGCCGCCGCGCGGAAGGCGAGCGCGTCCTCCGCGGCGAGGGGGCGGGCGGCCCATTGGTTCGACGACTTCGTGAAGAGCTGCAGCGCCTCGCCGCCGACGGCGCGCGCCCGCAGGACGGCCAAGTGGAGGCCGCCGGCGATCGACATGTGCGAACCGAAGCGGGGCGCCATCGGGTCACCGCAGCTCGACGAGCGCCGCGTCCATGATCGCCGCGCGGCGGATCCACGCCTCGACCGGCGCGAGGAGGGCGTCGCCGCGGCCGCATCCCGGCGGCGTGAAGGCGGCGACCCGTTCCATCTCGGCGCCGCGCAGGAACGGCCCGGTCGCGCCGAACAGGCCGCCGCGCGCGAGCGCCAGATCGAGCGCGGCGAGCGCCTCGCCGCGGCGCGCCGCGGCGCGCCCGTCGCGCGCGAGCAGACGTTCGACGAGCGACCGCAGTTCCTCGAGCCGCGCGCACGGCGCCGCCGGCGCCTCGATCCGCAGCCGCGCCGCGGCCGCGCCGATCAGACGCGCCGCCGCGCCGCCGCCGAGCGTCCCTTCCGCGGCGAGCGGGCAAACCTCTTCGACCGCGCAGGCGCCGCCCGCGCCGCAGCGGCCGGAAACGACCCCGCACGCCTCGTCCACGGCCGCGCAGCGCGCGGCGGGCCACTCGGCCAACTCCGCGACCGCCGCCTCGACGAGCGCGGCGTCGTCCGAAAGACGTGCGAGCGCGCGCCGCCGGCGACGTCCCGGCGCCTCGGCGCAGGCCGCGAGGAGTTCGTCGAACCCCGCCCTCGGCGCGAGCGCGAGGCTCGATCGGCGCGCCCCGCTCACGCGACGCCCCCCATGCGCGCCCGCAGCGTTCCGGCGAGGCCACCGAAGGCGCCGTTCGACATCAGCGCCACGCGGTCGCCGGGGCGCAGGTCGCGCAGCACGCGCTCCGCGATCTCGGCCGGCGCCAGCGGCCCCGCGGCCGCCACGCCCCGCGCGCCGAGCTCCGCGGCGAGGCGCGCGACGTCGAGCCGCTCGCCGTCGCCGAACCGCTCCGGCCGATCGACCGCGCCGAGGTAGACGACGTCGGCCGCGGCGAGGGCGTCCACGAGCCGCTCCTGGAAGAACGAACGGACCATCGTGTTCGAGCGCGGTTCGACGCAGGCGACGAGACGTCCCGTCGCCGGGGTGCGCCGCCGCAGCGCGGCGAGCGTCGCCGCGATCGCCGTCGGATGGTGGGCGAAGTCGTCGTAGACCGCGGCCCCGTCGGCCCGGCCGATCAGTTCGAGGCGGCGCCGCGGCGGACGGAACCCGGCGAGCGAACGCGCCGCCTCCTCGAGCGGCGCGCCGGCGGCCGCGGCCGCCGCGAGGGCGGCGAGCGCGTTGCGCGCGTTGTGCGCGCCCCAGAGGGCGAAGCGGGCCGTTCCGGCCTCGCGCCCGTCGGCGACGACGCGGAACGTCTGCCCCGCCTCGTCCTCGACGAGCCCCTCGGCGCGCAGCGCGGCGCCTTCGCCGAGGCCGACCCGCACGACGCGGCAGCGCGCCGCGTCGGCGAGCCGCGCGGCGCGCGGATCGTCGCCGTGCACGACGAGCGTCCCGCCCGCCGGCACGAGCCGCACGAACCACGAGAAGGCCCGCAGCACGGCGGCCTCGTCGTCGTAGATGTCGGCGTGGTCGAACTCGACCGGGCCGAGCACCGCGACCTCCGGCCAGTAGTGGAGGAACTTCGGCCCCTTGTCGAAGAAGGCGGTGTCGTACTCGTCCGCCTCGAGGACCAACTCCGGGCCGGCGCCGAGCCGTCCGCCCGACGCGAAGTTTCCCGGCGCGCCGCCGACGATGAACGACGGATCGCGTCCCGCGGCGTCGAGCAGGAAGGCGACGACGCTGCTGGTCGTCGTCTTGCCGTGCGTGCCGGCGACCGCCACGACCCGCTTGCCCGGGACGAGCAGCCGCTCGATCACCTCGGCCATCGCGGCGAGCGGCAGCCGCTCGTCGAGCGCCCGCTCGAGCTCCGGGTTGCCGCGCGAAACGGCGTTGCCGACGACGACGAGATCGGGCGCCGGATCGAGATTCGCGGCGGCGAACGGCGTGCGCAGCTCGATCCCCGCCGCGGCGAGCACGTCCGACGCCGGCGGGTAGAGCGCGCGGTCCGAGCCGCGCACGTCCACGCCGCGCGCCTTGAGCACCGTCGCCAGCGCGGACATCGCCACGCCGCCGACGCCGATGAAGTGCGCCGAACGAGGCCACGGCGCCGGCCAGAGTCCCATCGCTCAGTACGTCCACTGCACCGTGCGGTGCTTGGCGGTTCCGTCGATCAGTTCCCAGCCGACGACCTGGTACTTCGGCCCGTCCTTGACCGGCGTCTTGGCGCGGCGGAACCGGATCTTGAGCTGCAGCTGGTCGAGGATGTCGATCGTCTTCTTCTCGCCGCCGATCTCGACGCGGTAGGTCGTGCCGACCGGATACCCTTGGAGGTAGAGCGCCGTGCCCTTGGGGTAGTGCTGCTCGTTGATCTCGTCGTAGCCGAACGACGGCTGCACGACCAGCGTCGGCTCGTCGGTCGTGCCGCCCTGCGACGGCGCGCCCCAGTAGGTGCCGGGGTTCCGCCCGACGTTGAGCGCGCGGACCATCCCGTAGCCGATCGAGTCGGGCGTCCACTTGCCGGACAGCTTCTCCTGCTCGTACGCCTCGACCGCCTGCCGCACGCGCGCCTTCCAGACCGCGAACTCCGGCGTGCCGGGAGCGGGGGCGTTCGCGTCGTACTTGGCGAGGAACTCGTAGTTGAGCTCGGTGACGCCGGTGAACCAGCATCCCGCGTTCGTCATCAGCTCCTGCTTGGTCGCCCCCTCGAAGCCGCAACCCGCGCAGAACGCCGCCAAGAGCGCCGTCAAGGCCGTCGCCAGACTCGCCACGCGCCGCATCGTCCGTCCCTCCCGGCGGGCGTCCGGGCCGCCGCCGGGCGCCAGATTAGCACCGGCCCAAGCGCCCCGCGCCCCGCGCCCCGCGGTACGATTGGGGCCGGAGGAACGGTCCATGTTCGGCGCGACGTTCTGGGCGCTGCTCGTCCTCGCGGTCACCCCCTTCTTCGCCGCCTGCGCGCTGCCGAGCGGCGCGGGGGACGAAGCCCGCTTCGCCAAGGATCGGGAGCGGATGGTGCGGACGCAGCTCGTCGCGCGCGACATCGTCGACCAGCGCACGCTCGCCGCGATGGGCAAGGTGCCGCGGCATCTCTTCGTCCCCGCCGAGCAACTCCGTCTGGCCTACGAGGACACGCCGCTGCCGATCGGCCACGAGCAGACGATCAGCCAGCCGTACATCGTCGCGCTCATGACCCAGCTCGCGCAGGCCGGCCCGGGGAAGAAGGCCCTCGACGTCGGCACCGGCTCCGGCTATCAGGCCGCCGTCCTCGCCGAGACCTGCTCCAAGGTCTACTCGATCGAGATCCTCTGCGACCTCGCGGCCGAGGCGGAAGCGCGCCTCGAGCGGCTCGGCTACACCAACGTCGTCGGCCGCTGCGGCGACGGCTACCGCGGCTGGCCCGAGGCCGCGCCGTTCGACGTGATCATCGTCGCCGCGGCCCCGACCGAAGTCCCCGCGCCGCTGGTCGAGCAGCTCGCCCCCGGCGGCCGGCTCGTCATCCCGGTCGGCGGCGGCAGCCAGGAGCTCTTGGTCATCGAACGGGGCAAGGACGGCACGATCCGCCGCTGGTCGGCGGGGGGCGTGCGGTTCGTCCCGATGACCGGCGAGGCCCAGCGCCGACCGTAGCCGCGGGGCCGGGCGCTCGTCGCCCGCCCCCCCTCGCCCCGCCGTTCCGCGCCCGCGCCGCAGGCCGTCTCCGGCCTTTCGCGGGCCGTCGCGGATCGGGGTTACACTGCCCCGTTTTTGGCGGAAGAAACCGCCGTTCAGAAAGGTGGAAAGCGCCGTGGCCAAGGAAATCACCCCGCGGGCGACCGACTACTCCCGCTGGTACACCGACGTCGTCACCAAGAGCCAGCTCGCCGACTACAGCCCCGTCAAGGGCTGCATGGTCATCCGTCCGCACGGCTTCGCCCTCTGGGACAACATGAAGGTCGTGCTCGACCGGATGTTCAAGGAGACCGGGCACGTCAACGCCTACTTCCCGATCTTTATCCCCAAGTCGTTCTTCGCCCGCGAGGCGGAGCACGTCGAAGGGTTCGCCAAGGAGTGCGCGATCGTCACCCACACGCGCCTCAAGGCGACCGGGGAGAAGGGGCTGAACGCCGTCGTCCCCGATCCGGAGAGCAAGCTCGAGGAAGAGCTGATCATCCGGCCGACGTCGGAGACGATCATCTACCACATGTACGGCAAGTGGGTGCAGTCCTGGCGCGACCTGCCGCTGCTGATCAACCAGTGGGCCAACGTCGTCCGCTGGGAGATGCGGACCCGTCTCTTCCTGCGCACCGCCGAGTTCCTGTGGCAAGAGGGGCACACCGCCCACGCGACCCACGAGGAAGCGGAGCAGGAAGCGCGGCGGATGCTCGAGGTCTACCGCACCTTCGCCGAGGACTACATGGCGGTCCCGGTCCTGACCGGCCGCAAGACCGACAGCGAGAAGTTCGCCGGCGCGCTGACGACTTACTGCATCGAGGCGCTGATGCAGGACGGCAAGGCGCTGCAGGCCGGCACGTCGCACGACCTCGGCCAAAACTTCTCCAAGCCGTTCGACGTCAAGTACCAGACCGTCGCCGGCGACTGGGAGTACGTCTGGAACACCTCGTGGGGCGTCTCGACCCGCCTCGTCGGCGCGCTGGTGATGAGCCACGCCGACGACAACGGCCTCGTGCTGCCGCCCCGTCTCGCGCCGATCCAGGTCGTCGTGGTGCCGATCTGGCGCAACGCCGACCAGCAGGCCGCGACCACCGCGGCGGCCAAGGATCTCGCCGAGGCGCTGCGGAAGGCGGGGGTCTCCGTCGCCGTGGACGACCGCGACAACGTCAACCCCGGCTTCAAGTACGCGGAGTGGGAACTCAAGGGGGTGCCGCTGCGCCTCGAGCTCGGGCCGCGCGACCTCGAGTCGGGCCAGGTGATGGCGGTCTCCCGCCTCGACCGCTCCAAGACGGCGGTCGGCCGCGACGCCGCGGCGACCGCCGTGCCGGAGCTGCTCGAGAAGATCCAGCGCCAGCTGTTCGAGACGGCGAAGGCCCGCCGCGAGGCGATGACCTACGTCGTGGACGACTGGGCCGCCTTCCAACAGAAGATCGAGGAAGGGGGCTTCCTGCGGGCGCGCCACTGCGGCGACGCCGGCTGCGAGGCGCGGATCAAGGAAGACACCAAGGCGACGATCCGCGTGTTGCCGTTCGACGAGCCGGACGACCCCGGCCCGTGCGTCCTCTGCGGCGCGCCGGCCGCGAAGCGGGTCCATTTCGCCCGCGCCTACTGAGTCCGAAACCACCTCGACGCCCGCCCGTTCCGCCGACCGGAACCGGCGGGCGTCGTCGTCCGCGGGGCGGCGCGGCCAAACAGAGCGCGGAGGCCCCGTAAGCGCTCCGGTTGCGCTCCCCGCCTCCTTTGTGTCAAATAGCCGAGGCGTCGCGGTTCTTGTTGCAACAAGCGGCGCCCTCGATCCGGCGCGCCGGGCGGACGGTCCGTTCGGTTCCCTCCTGCGTTTCGCGCAGGACGCGGCGTTTCAAGCCGCAAGCCGCCGGACCCGGAGGACCACACATGGGCGTCGCCAAGCGCAAGCTCGCGCTCGCCTGCCTCACCGTCGTCGCCAGCGCCGCCGCGCTGCTCTCGCTGCACGGCCTCTTGGCGCTGGAACCACCGGCGGCGGCCGCCGCGGCGAAGATCCAGCCCGCGGAGAGAGACCTCAACGAGATCGTCGAACGCGGCGTTCTGAAGATCGAAGTGTGCCCCGACGACCTGGCCTACCGGGTCGAGGAGGGCGAACCGTCCGGCCTCGCCTACGACATCGGCCTGCGCGTCGCCCGCCGGCTCGGGATGCGCGTCGAAACGGTCGTCGCCCGCAACGCGACCGCCGGCCTGCTCGACGTCCTGCGCGGAGAGGCCGACATCCTCGCCCTGATCGACTCCGGGCCGAAGGCGGACGGGGTTCCCGCGGCCTGGACGGGGAGCTTCGAGACGACCCCGCCCGTGCTCTACGGCCGCGGCGCGGCGGCGATCCGCAGCTTCGGCGACCTGCGCGGCAAGACCGTCGCGGTCGTGAAGGGGTCGGTCCTCGAGGATCTGGCGTTCCGCTGGCAGAAGCGACTAGGCGGCGACCTGACGATCCGCCAGCTCCCGATGTCCACGAGCGTCCGGGAACTCGCCTCGCTCGCCGGCCGCGGCGCCGTGCCGCTCGCCGTGATGGACCAGGACCGGGCGCGGCTGGAGATCGCGACGGCCGACGAGATGCAGATGAGCGCGCCGCTCGACGCGCCGCAGCCGGTGCGCTGGGCGCTGCGGCCGAACTCGCCGCAGCTGCTCAAGACGACGGCCAAGGTCCTCGACGAGATGCGGACGCTCGGCCTGATCGCCGACCTCCAGCGGCAGTACATCGAGACGCCCGACAGTTGGCGCGCCCCCGACGGCCAGGGGCTCTCGCCGTTCGACGGCATCTTCCGCGCCGCCGGCAAGCAGCACGGGCTCGACTGGCGGCTGCTCGCCGCGCTCTCGCTGACCGAGAGCGGCCACAACGCGCAGATTCAGGGGCCGGCCGGGGCCACCGGCTTGATGCAGCTTCTCCCCGAGACCGCCCGCGCCTTCGGCGTCGCCAACCCGAGAGACCCCGCGCAAAACGTCGACGGCGGGGCGCGGATCCTGCGCTGGCTGCACGACGTCCTGCCCGGCGCGACCGAGGAGGACCGGATCGCCTTCACCCTCGCCGCCTACAACATGGGGCTCGGCCACTTCGACGACGCGCGCCGCCTCGCCGCCGCGCGCGGCCTCGACGCCGACCGCTGGGAGGGGGGCGTGGCGGAAGTGCTGCCGATCATGGACCGGCCCGAGGTCGCGGCCACGCTGACCCACGGCCAGACGCACGGCGTGCTGACCCGCGGCTACGTCGCCCAGGTCCTCCGCATCTTCCGCTCCTACAGCGGCGGGCGGGTCGGGGCGATCAAGGCGGCGATGCTCGCCCGCTGACGTCCGCGGCCCGGAGGACCTGCCCGGACACGACGAGGGCCGCCCCGCGGGGCGGCCCTTTCTTCCTTCTTCGACCTCCTGGCCGAGGGCCGCACCGCGTCGGCCGGGGCGCCGGCCGCGCCGCGCTCTTCGGCGGCCTCCGGCGGAACGCCGCCGGCGTCCGCCGCTACTCGCCTTCGGGGATGCGCAGGCGGGTCCGGCCCGCCGGCAGCGCCGGGCCGCGAAGCTGCGGGTTGTGGATCCTCAGCAGCGCGTAGTCCAAGCCGCGCCGACGGGCGACGTCCTTCAGGTCCTCCCCCGCCTTCGCGGCGTCGACGTCGACCATGCGGTACTTCGGCACGTAGAGCGGCGCCATGCGGAACAGGCCGTACTTCTCCGGCTGCTCGTAGACCAGCTTCGCCGCGGCGAGGCGCGGCAGATAGCGCCGCGTCTCCAGCGGCAGGTAGAGCCCGAAGTAGTCCCGCTTCCCCTGCTCGGCGATCGCCTTGGCCACGCCGTTCTCGCCGTAGTTGTAGGCGGCCAGCGCGAGGTACCAGTCGCCGAACTGGCGCTGGAGATCGGCGAGGTAGGTCAGCGCGGCGTCGGTGGAGCGGTCGGGGTCCATCCGCTCGTCGAGGTACTTGTCGATCTTGAGGCCGTACTTCTTCCCGGTGGCCGGCATGAACTGCCACGGCCCCTGCGCGCCGGCGGGCGATTCGACGCTCCAGCGCAGGTCCGACTCGATCATCGAGAGGTACTTGAGGTCGTCCGGCAGGCCGCGCTGGCGCAGCCGCGCCTCGACCATCGGCAGCAGCAGCGGCGCGCGCCGCATCCAGAGCAGCGGCATCGTCGGCTTCCCGACCGTGAGGACGATCTCGTAGGCCACCGCCTCCCGCACCTCCGGCCTGTCGATCGGGAACGGCCGGCCGAGGAGGTCCATCTTCGCCGGAAGGTCGATCGACGCGAGCCCGCGCACGTCGCCGCCCAGCTTGGCCCGCAGCTCCGCGACTTCGCGCCGCAACTGACCCACTTCCGACTCGTCGCCGGTCGTGCCGTCGCGGCGCAGCGCGAACGCCGCGAAGGCCGCCGCGGCCGCCACGCCGACGGCCGCCGCCGCCGCGATCCGCATCCTGTTCATCGCGTCTCCCTTTCCCCGTCGGGGGCATTGTGGCCCGGCGCCCCGGGGCCGCGCCACGCGCCCCGCGCGGCGAAAAGAAAAGCGGCGGGCCGCGTCGCGGCCCGCCGCTCTCCGGGAACGACTAGTTTCAGCGGGCCACCGGGGCCGGGAACTTCGCCAGGACCTGGTCGAAGATCGCGAGCGCCTCGTCCACTTCGCCGGCGCTGATCGTGAGCGGCGGGCGGAAGCGGATCGAGTCCACGCCGCACGACAGGGCGAGGAACCCTTCGGCGTGGCAGGCGGAGATGATCGCGTCGCGCGTCTCGCCGTCCGGGCAGCTCACGGCGGAGAGGAGGCCGAGGCCGCGGACGTTGTTGATCACCGGGTGGCGGCGGGAGAGGTCCTTGAGGCCGCCGACGAAGCGCTCGCCCATCTTGGCGGCGTTGTCGACCAGCTTCTCGGACTCGATCACCTCGAGGATCCGCGTCGCGCGGAACATGTCCACGAGGTGGGCGCCCCAGGTGCTGTTGATGCGGGACGAGACGTGGAAGCAGTTGTCCGGCTCGAGGTCCACGCGCGGGCCGACCATGATTCCGCCGACCTGCATCTTCTTGGCGAACGAGAAGATGTCCGGCTCGACGCCGAAGTTCTGGTGGCACCACATCTTGCCGGTCATGCCGACGCCGGTCTGCACTTCGTCGAAGATCAGCAGCGCTTCGTTCTCGTCGGCCAGCCGGCGCAGGCCCTTGAGGAACGAGGCGCGGAAGTGGCGGTCGCCGCCTTCGCACTGCACCGGCTCGATGATGATCGCCGCGATCTCGTCGGCCCGCTCGGCGAACGCCGCGCGCGCGTCGGCCAGGATCTTGGCCTCGAGGGCGTCCAGCCGCGCGTTCTCGGCGGCGTCCAAGGGGAACTGGACCGCCGGCGCGTCGAGGCGCGGCCAGTCGAACTTCGGGAAGTACATCGTCTTGCGCGGGTCGGTGTTGGTCAGGCTCATCGTGTAGCCGGTGCGGCCGTGGAAGGCGCGCCGGAAGTGCATGATCTGCGAGCCCTTCTCTTCCTTGACGCCCTTGCGGAAGTTGCGCCGGACCTTCCAGTCGAAGGAGACCTTCAGCGCGTTCTCCACGGCGAGGCCGCCGCCGTCGACGAAGAAGAAGTACTTCATGTAGTCGGGGCGGGCGACGCGGTCGAGCGTGTCCACGAACTCGGCGTAGACGTCGGTGTAGATGTCGCTGTTGGCGACCTTGTTCACCGCCACGCGGGACAGCCGGTCGCGCCACGCCTGATCCATCATCGCCGGGTGGTTCATCCCCAGCGGGCTCGAGGCGAAGAACGAGAAGAAGTCGAGATAGCGGCGGCCGTCGCGGGCGTCCACCATGCGGCAGCCTTCCGAGCGGTCGAGGTCGAGCACGATGTCGAAGCCGTCGACGAGCATCCGGCGGCGGATGGTGTCGAGGACGTCGGCGGGGGCGATGGTGCGGTGTGCAGACACGGCTTCAGTCTCCTGTGGGGCGTCCGCCTTCCGCGGCCGGGCGTTCCGACGGCAGGCCCGTCTCGCCGGCCAGATGGATGTGCGGCGTCTCCTTGGTTGTGGACAGAACGACTACGGTCTCGGTGCCGCGCACGCCGGGAATGGCGTTGATCCGGTCGAGGATCAGCCGTTGCAGCGCGCGGCGGTGCCGGACGCGGACTTTGAGGATGCAGGTCGCCTTGCCGGTCACGCGGTGGCATTCCTGGATCTCGCCGATCCGCGCGACCTCCTGCAGGAAGACCCCTTCGTGCTGGGGCTCGTCGATGAAGACCTCGACGAAAGCCAGAAGGTCGCACTGCGCCCGCTCCGGATCGAGCAGCGCGGCGTACCCCTTGATGACGCCGGAACGCTCGAGCTTCTTGATCCGCTCGTGCACCGCGGCCGCCGACAGGCCGACGTCCTGCCCGATCTCGGCGCGGGAACGCCGGGCGTCCCGCTGCAGGATGTCGAGGATCCGCCGGTCCATCGCATCGAGGCGCGGCGGTTCGACGGCGTGGCTGCCGGAGGCGGCCAGCGTTTCGTCTTTGGCTTCCATGCGCGAATAATATTCTAAGGACGGGCCGATTCCAAGTGAAATTTCAAGGACGGCCCCGGAGAGCGGACGCCGTTCCCCGGAGGCGACGGGGGCGGGGCGACTCGCCCCGCCCCCGCGGCATTCCCGGCGCCTCAGAGCGCGCCGCCGAACTCCTTGAGCGACTTGGCCATCTCGTCCAGCCGGGCGGCGATCACCTCGCCGAGCGTCCCCGTCGGCCAGTCCCCGGCGGCGTCCGGACGGCCGAGCGGCATCCCGGCGAGGACCGAGACGACCTCGTCCACGTTGCGCACCGGCCGGACCTCGAACCGCCCCGCCTGCACGTCGGCGAGGACTTCGGGGAGGAGTTGGAGGGTCGGCACCGACGCCGCCGGCAGCAGCACCCCCTGCCCGCCGGTGAAGCCCCGCTCGCGGCAGACGCGCCAGAACCCCTCGACCTTCTCGTTCACCCCGCCGACCGCGAGGACGTTCCCCTGCTGGTCCACGGCGCCGGTCAGGGCGAAGTCCTGCCGCAGCGGCACGTCGGCGAGCGAGGAGAGGACCGAGGCCAGCTCGGCGGTGGAGGCGGAGTCCCCTTCGACGCCGCCGTACGACTGCTCGAAGCAGATGCTCGCGGTGACGGAGAGCGGGTTCTTCTGCGCGAAGAGCGAGCGCAGGTAGCCGGCGAGGATCAGCGACGCCTTGGTGTGGATCTCGCCCGAGAGCTCGGCCTCGCGCTCGATGTCGATGATGCCGGAGCGGCCGACGGCGGTGGTCGCCGTCACGCGGACCGGGTAGCCGAACCGCTCGAGGCTCGTCTCGACGACGGCGAGGGCGTTGACCTGTCCGACGTGGGTCCCGTCGAGCTGCAGGAAGAGCGAGCCGTCCTCGATCGACTCGAGGATCCGCGCCGAGAGGAGCCCCTGCCGCGCGCGCCGCGCGGCGAGCGCCCGCTCGACGCAGGCCGCGTCCACGATCTGGGCGTTCGCCTCGCGGGCGTGCCAACTCGCCTCGCGGGCGAGATCGGCCATCAGCCGGAACCGGGTCGAGATCTTGCAGCGCATCCCGGCGACGCGGACCAAGTACTCGACGATCCGCCCGACCGCCGGCGCGTCGAACGGCGGCAGCCGCTCCTCCTCGACGAGCCGCGCGACGTAGGCCGCGTACGACGACACGGCGTCGCGCGTCAACGGCACGCGGTCCTCGAGCAGCGAGGTGACCTTGAACAGCTTGCCGAACTCCTCGTCCCCCTGGGCCAAGGTGTCGCGGAGCAGCGGGCTGCCGACGAGGATCACCGTGACGTCCACCGGGATCTCGGCCGGCGTCATCGGCGGCGGGCCTTCGCCCGGGCCGCCGACGAGCGGCGCCACCTTGCCGGTGCGGAGCGCGCGGCGCAGCGCCGTCCACGCCCCTTCCTCGGCCACGAGGTCGTGGGCGTTGATCAGGAGGAAGCCGCCGTCGGCGTGCGCCAGCGCGCCGGCGCGGATCCCTTCGATGTCGGCGCGCACCGACCCGTCTGGTCCGCGCTGGATCTCGAGGCTCCCCAGAAGGCGCGCCGGGGTCGGCGAGCTTTCCTCGACGACGGGACGACCGGCGTGGCCCGTGCGGTCTACGAGAACGTTGACCCGCAGCGCGTCGAGCGGATCGCCGACGCCGTCGTCGGGTCCGTCCGGCGTTTCCTCGGACGAGAAGAGAAGCGGGAAGACGTCGAGCAGGAAGCCGCGGACGTCGTCGAGGTACTGGTCGAGCGCGGGATCGGCCCCGCGGGCCATCTCGACGGCGTCGCGCACGTCGTCGAGCGCGCCGTCCACCAGCGGCCGCGCCGCCTCGCGGTCGGCCTCGGCCAGCGCCGCCTCGAGCTCGCGCGCCAGCTCGCGCATCTTGGTCGTCGTCGCGACGAGTCCCGCCGCCAGCTCGGAGTGACGCCGCCGCATCTCCTCGGCCTGCGCCGCGGTCAGCTTGCCGTCGCGCACCAGCGCCGGCAGTTCGGGAAGACCGGCCGGCTGCCCGTCGACCAGCGGGGCGACGTCGTGGCGGCGGGTCGCGCCGAGGTTGATCTCGACCAGCGTGAACCCTTGCTTCTGCACTTCTTCCTGAAAGCCGCCGACGAGCTTGGCCTGCTGCTCGCGCAGGCGGCGCGCCACCCGTTCCCGCCGCAGACGATGGGCGCCGGAAGCGCGCAGCGCGGCCAGCCCCTGACGGTAGCTCTCCGCCGCGACGGCCATCCCCTCGCGGAGCGCCCGGCCCTTTCCCGGAGGCAGGCGCAGCAGCCGCGGCGCGCGCGGATCCTGCAGGTTGTGCACGTAGAGCAGGTCGGAGGGGATCGGGCCGTTCTCGCGCTCGACCTCGAGCATCCGCCGCACCATGCTGCTGCGGCCGGTGCCCGGCGCCCCGGCGACGTAGACGTTGTAGCCGCGGGCGCGGATCCGCAGGGCGAGGCGCAGCGCTCCGGCCGCCTCCCGCTGCTCGGTCACGTCCTCGAACGACTTGATCTCCGCGGTGGTCTTGAACTGCAGCCAATCCGACGGGCAACGCCACGCCAGTTCGTCGGGTCCGAGCGGCGCGAGCAAGGCGGTGTTCTCCGGCAAGGGACGGCCCTCCACGATCGTTCGCACGATGGACGTTCATCGTACCCCACCGCGCGGCGCCCCGTCCCGCTCGCGGGGCCGCCCGAAATCGGCATACATTTGGTCGCCATGCGTCCGACGTTCCTTCCGCGCGCCGCGGCCGCCCTGCTCTGCGCCGCGGCGTTCCCCGCCGCGGCGGCCGACGCGCCGCCGCGGATCGTGATCCTCGCGCCGCCGGCCGAAGCGCCGGTCGTCGGCCCGACGGTCGTCGCGTTCCGCTTCGAGGGGGTCGAGGACGGCGCGGTCCGCGAGGCGGTGGTCGCGCTCGACGGGCGCGCCGCGGCGACGCTCGTCCGCCCGCCGTGGCGGACGACGATCGACGCCGGCGCGGAGCTTCGTCCGCGGCGTCTCGAGGTGCGCGCGCGCCTCGCCGACGGGCGGGCGCTGACGGCCTCGCTGACGACGCGGGCCGTTCCCGCGACCGAGGTCAGCGTGCGGCTGGTCACGCTCGCCGTCAGCGTCGTGGACGGCGACGGGAAGCCGATCGCCGGTCTGGGGCGCGACGACTTCGAGGTGCTCGACGGCGGCCGGCCGGTCGAGATCGATCACTTCGAGACCGCGCCCGCGCCGCTGGCCGTGGCCCTCGTCGTCGACGCGTCGGTCAGCATGGAAGGGGACAAGCTCGACGCGGCGCGCCGCGCGGGAGAGAAGTTCCTCGCCGCGCTCGAGCCGCGCGACCGCGCGCTGCTGATTTCGTTCTCCGACGACGTGCGCGTCGAGACGCCGCTCGGCCCGCCGCAGGCGGCGCTGCCGCGCCTCGCCGCGCTGGCGGCGGGCGGCGGCACGGCGCTCTACGACGCGGTCCATCGCGGCGCGGCCGAGCTGGCCGCGGCCCCGGAGGGGTTCCGCCGCGTCGTCGTGCTGCTCTCCGACGGGCGGGACGAGGCCTCCTCGGGGCTCGAGCCCGGCTCGTTCCACACGCTCGACGAGGCGGTGCGCAAGGCGCACGAAGTGGACGCGCTGGTCTACGCGCTGGGGATGGGGCCGCTGCTCGCGACGGAGACCGACTTCACCGGGCGCTTCACGACGGCCGAGGTGCTGCGGCGTCTGGCGCGGACGACCGGCGGCCAGTTCGTCGCCGTCGCCAAGGCCGGGCGGCTGGGCGCGGCGTTCCGCGAAGTGCAGGACGAGCTGCGGCGGCAGTACACGATCGCCTACCGCCCCCCCGCCCCGCGCCCGGGGGAGACGTTCCGGACGATCGAGGTCCGCGTGCGCCGTCCGGGCGCCGCGGCCCGCACGCGCGAAGGGTACTTCGTCGGGCAGTGATCCGGATCGTCCGTCGGCGGCGCGCCTCGCGGCGCGCGGCGCGGGCGCCTCGGGAAACGACGCGCCCGCCGCCGGCGGCGACCGCCCTTCAGCCGCGCACCTCGTAGCGCAGCCAGCGCTTCTGCATCCAGCGGACCGCGAGCAGATCGACGAAGGCGCGGAAGGCGCGGTTCCACATGCCGTACTTCGAGCGGCCGGCGACGCGCGGCCGATGGGCGACGCCGACCTCGACGACGACCTTCGCCCCGGCGAGGCGGCAGAGGGTCGGCAGGAAGCGGTGCATGCCGGCGAAGAGCGGGATCGCCTTGAGGTGGCGCGCGCGAAACGCCTTGAGCGAGCAGCCGGTGTCGCGGATCGTCTCCCCGGAGAGCTTGTTCCGCACGCCGTTGGCGATCCGCGACTGCATCCTTCGCCACGCGGAGTCGCGGCGCCCGAGCCGGTAGCCGGCGACGAGGTCGACGCCGTCGGTCATCGCGGCGAGCAGTTTCGGGATCTCGGACGGCGGGTTCTGCCCGTCCGCGTCGAGCGTGACGACGATCTCGCCGCGCGCGGCGGCGAACCCCGCCGCGAACGCCGCGGTCTGGCCGGCGTTGCGCGCGAAGTGGAGCGCGACGATCCGCGGATCCTCGGCCGCGGCGCGGTCGAGCAGCTCCGACGAGCCATCGCGCGAGCCGTCGTCCACGAGCACGAACTCGTAGTCGCGCCCCGCCATCGCCGCGCGCACTTCGTCGAGCAGCGCGGGAAGGCACTCCACCTCGTCGAACACGGGCGCGACCAGCGAAACCCGCGGAACGATTTCCTCGGCGACCACCACGGCTCACTCCCTCGTCCAGCCCAACCCTTTGCGGTTGAATGGCCAAAGCTTCCGAATCCGGCGGAAGCGCTCCTTGAAGCGCAGATCCTCGGGCGTCAGCGAGCCGGGATCCAGCATGTCCTTCCACTTGATGTAGGCGGAGTCGTCCACCAGCTTCGCGAGGCGCCAGAAGAGGCGGCGGCGCAGCGTCCGTTCGGGGAAGCGCAGCGCCCCGGCCCAGTCGAGCACGACGATCCGCTCCCCGTCCCCGCGCAGGACGACGTTCTCGCGCCCCCGCAGGTCGAGGTGGGCGATGCCGCGGGCCTGCACGACGTCGAGGGCCGCGCGGATCCGCGCCAGGACCGGCGCCCATCGCGGGCCGGACTCGCGGCCGAAGAGCGGCCGCGCGTCGGCGAGGTACTCCATCGCGAAGGCCAGGCCGTCGATCCGGCCGTGGAGGCGCGGCACTTCCGGCAGATCCTGAAGCAGCGCGAGGAACATCGCCTCGCGGCGGATCTGCAGCCGCCCCCACCAGCGGACCGGCAGGATCTTCGCCGCGAAGTCCTTCACGACCACCGCGGTCCCGTCGGCGAGCGACGACAGCCAGAGGTCGGCCTTCGTCGGCCCGCCGCGGACCAAGTCCGCGCCGCGCCGGGCCGCCAGTTCGGCCCTTGTCGGATGTTCGTCGCGCAAAACCAACGATTTGCCCTCGGCGGGGACGAAGCCCTTATAATGCGCCGCTCATTCTAGGGGCCCTGGCGCGGCCCCGCATCGTGGAGGTTTCGACATGGCCGGCCGTTCCAAGGCGGAGATCGCGCGTCTCGTCGGATTGTTCCTCTTTCTGGCGGGGCTCCTCGTCCTCTCCAAGCCGACCCTCGTCGCGGTCGTCGTCGGCGCGCCGATCGCGCTGCTCGGGGAAGCGGTCCGCTGCTGGGCCGCGGGCCACCTCCACAAGACCGAGAAGCTGATCACCTCCGGCCCCTACCGCTTCACCCGCAATCCGCTCTATCTCGGGCGGCTCCTGCTGCTGACCGGCTTCGGGATCGCCGCCTGGATGCCGATTCGCGCCCTCGGGCAGGACGTGCCGCTCAACATCATGGCGCTGTTCCTCGGCCTGCTCGTCTTCTTCGGCTACTACATGCCGCGGAAGGAGCGGATCGAGCCGGCGCGCCTCGAGGCGCTCCACGGCGAGGAGTACCGCAAGTACAACGCCGCCGTGCCGGCGCTCTTCCCCACGTTCCGCCCGTACGCCGACAACGGCGAGCGCTGGCGCGGGGAGCGTTTCGCCCGCAACCGCGAAGGGCTGACCGCGGTCGTGATCGTGCTGCTCGTCGGCTTCTTCCTCGCCAAGGCGCTGCTGTTCCCCGCCGCGCGGTGACGGACGCCGCGCCGCCGCGTCTCCTCAGGTCTGCTGCAGGGCGTGAAGGCGGGCGTAGGCCCCGCCGCTCGCGAGCAGCTCGGCGTGCGGTCCCGATTCGACGATCCGTCCGCCGTCGAGCACGTGGATGCAGTGCGCCCGCGCGACGGTCGAGAGGCGGTGCGCGATCACCAGCGCCGTGCGGCCGTCGAGCAGCGCCTCCAGCGCCACCTGGACTTCCCGCTCCGACTTCGAGTCGAGGGCCGACGTCGCCTCGTCGAGGATCAGGATCGGCGCGTCCTTGAGGAAGGCGCGGGCGATCGCCAGACGCTGGCGCTGTCCCGCCGAGAGCTGCGAGCCCCGCTCGCCGAGCGGCGTGTCGTACCCCTGCGGCAACGCTTGGATGAAGTCGTGGGCGTGCGCCGCCTTCGCCGCGGACTCGACCGCCTCGAGCGGCGCGTCGGGGCGGCCGTAGGCGATGTTCGCGCGGACGGTGCCGTCGAAGAGGTGCGTCTCCTGGCTGACGAGCGCGATCTGGTCCCGCAGGTCGGCGAGGAGAACGTCGCGCAGGTCGACGCCGTCGATCGAGACCCGTCCGGCCGTCGGATCGATGAAGCGCGGCAGCATCATCGCCAGCGTCGACTTGCCCGCGCCCGAAGGCCCGACGAGGGCGTGCGCCTCGCCGGCGCGGACGACGAGATCGACGCCGTGGATCACCTGTCCGCGGCCGTAGTCGAACGAGACGTTCTCGAAGCGGACCTCGCGGGCGAAGCGCGGGAGCGGCTGCGGATGCGGCGGGTCCTGCACGACGACCGGCTCGTCGAGGACCTCGAAGATCCGGCGCGCCGCCGCCAGCGCCTGCTGCACGGTCGTGTTGAGCTGGCCGACGCGGCGCACGTGGGTGAAGACGACGCCCAGCGAGAGCAGGGCGACGAAGACGCTCTTCGGGTCGAGGTGTCCCGCGCGGGTCATCGTGCTGGCGAAGAGGACGAGGCCCATCAAGGCCAGCGTCCCGAGAATCTCCATCGCGGCCGGGGTGCCGGAGGTCGCGCGCGCCACCCGCTTCTCCTGCCGCAGGTTGCGGTCGATCGTGTCGGCGAACCGCTCCTTTTCGTGCTCGACCGCGCCGTAGGCCTGCACGACGCGCCGCCCGATGAGCGACTCCTCGATCCGCGCGACGAGCTCCGCCTGCTGTTCCTGCGCGCGCCGCGCCGCCTTCTTCGCCCGCTTGCCGATCCGCCCCGCGGCGAGCGCGAAGAGCGGGATCGCGACGAGGCAGACCGACGTCACCTGCCACGACTGCCAAAAGGCGACGACCAGCATCACCGCCGCGGCGGGAACCGACTGCAGCATCTGCCCGATGTCGGACCCGAGGATCGACTGCAGACGCGAGACGTCGCCGAGAATCCGGGAAATCATCTCCCCCGTGCTGTGCTTGAGGAAGAACATGTCCGACTGGACGAGCGACTTCTCGTAGAGCTCCTTGCGCAGCTCGGCCGTGGCGCGGAGCCCGGTCTTGCGGAAGGTGTAGTCGGCGAAGAAGAAGAGCAGCGCCTTCAGCGAGTAGAGGGCGATGATGACCAGCGGAACGCGGACGTAGTCCTTCGCGAGGACCCATTCCTTCGCCGGACGGACGATCTCCTCGATCCGCGCCCGCGCGCGGCCCACCCAGTCGGGGAGCAGCTTCTCGTACGGCTCCGTCTTTTCCGGCGCCGTCGGCGCCGCGGCCTGCGCGGGAGCGGCGGCCGCGGGCCCGGTCGGACCCGCCTGCGCGGGAGCGGCCGCTTCGGGGGCCGCGGGGACCGCGGGCGTCGGCGCGCCCTGGGGCGCCGCCGTCGGCGCGGGAGCGACGACGATCGGCGCCGCCGGAACCGGAGCGGCCTGCGTCGGCGCGGCGTTTCGCCCTTCCGCGACGGCGATCGGCGCTCCCCCCTTCGCCGCGGCGGAGACCATCGCGGTCATCAGCGGCTTGACCATCGCCACGGCGCCGCCGAAGAAGACCGCCGCGAACAGCGCGGCGGCGACCGCGCCGATCAGCGAAGCGCGGTACCGCAGGAGATAGGAGGCGAGGCGTCTCAGGTCGGACACGAAGCGTTCCTCGGACGATCAGGAGAAGAGGGAGCCGCCGAAGCCCGGCAGGCCCAGATGCGCCCGCGCGGCCGGGGTGGCGACGCGGCCGCGCGGCGTCCGCTCGAGGAAGCCGATCTGGATCAAGTACGGCTCGGAAACCTCTTCCAAGGTGTCCGGCTCCTCGCCGAGCGCGGCGGCGATCGTGTTGAGGCCGACCGGCCCGCCTTGATGGTGCTCGACGATCACCGACAGCAGCCGCCGGTCGAGTCCGTCGAGCCCGAGTTCGTCCACGCCGAGCCTCTTCAGCGCGTCGTCGGCCACGGCCAGCGTCACCTCGCCGTCGCCCCGCACCTCGGCGAAGTCCCGCAGCCGCCGCAGCAGCCGCAGCGCGATGCGCGGGGTGCCGCGCGAGCGCCGCGCGAGTTCCTCGGCCGCGTCGTCGGCGAGCCGCGCGCCGACCTTCCCCGCGGCGCGGGCCACGATCGTCGCCAGATCGCCCGGCGGATAGAACTCCAGTCGCTCGACGATCCCGAAGCGGTCGCGCAGCGGCGCCGAAAGCAGTCCGGCGCGCGTCGTCGCGCCGACGAGCGTGAACGGCGGCAGTTCGATCCGCACCGACCGCGAGCCCGGCCCCTGCCCGACCGTCAAGTCGAGCGAGAAGTCCTCCATCGCCGGATAGAGAACCTCCTCCACGACCGTTCCGAGGCGGTGAATTTCGTCGACGAACAGCACGTCCCCCGGCTCGATATGGCTCAGCAGCGCGGCGAGGTCGCCGGCCCGCTCCAGCGCCGGCCCCGAGGTCTGGCGCAGGTTGGCCCCCATCTCGTTGGCGACGATGTGCGCGAGGCTCGTCTTCCCCAGTCCCGGCGGGCCCGCGAACAGCACGTGGTCCAGCGGCTTTCCGCGGCGGCGCGCCGCCTCGAGATAGACGCCGAGATTCTCCGCGACCTGCGTCTGGCCGACGAAGTCGGCGAGGCGGGCCGGGCGCAGCCCCTCTTCCTGAATCAGATCGTCGGTGGACGGGATGCCGCTCGTCAGGCGAGCGGCGCGCGCGTCGAGCGTCACGATTCACCTCGCGGCCGGCGAACGCCGCCGTTCTCCGCGCCTCATCGTCCCCCGCCGAGCCGGCGCAGCGCAAGCCGCAGCAGTCCCGACAGCGGCGCGTCCGCCGCCTCCGCCGACGCGGCGTCCACGGCCTTCTCCGCCTCGACCCGACGGTACCCGAGGTTCTCGAGCGCGGCCAGCGCGTCTTCCCGCCGGCTTCCCCCGGCCGGCGCCGCCGCGCCGCGCGCCGGCGCGCTCCAAGCCTTCAGCTTGTCCTTCAGCTCGAGCACCAGCCGCTGCGCCGTCTTCTTGCCGACGCCCGGCACCCGCTCCAGCGCCGACGGCCGCTCGCCTTGGATCGCCGCCGCGAGTTCGCCCGGCGGCAGCGCCGAGAGAAGCGACAGCGCGATCTTCGGCCCGACGCCGCCGACGCCCAGCAGCGCGGAGAAGAGCTCCTTTTCCGCCGCCGAGCCGAAGCCGTAGAGTTCGAGCGCCTCGTTGCGGAAGAGGGTGAGGATCTCCAGCTCGGCCGCCGCGCCTTCCGCCGGAAGGGCCTCGAACGTCGAGAGCGGCAGCCGGACTTCGTAGCCGACCCCGCCGACGTCGAGCAGCACCGCCGGCAGCGTCTTCCGCAGCAGCGTTCCCCGCAGATGACCGATCATCGTCCGGCTCCCCGCATCGCCGGGATGCGCCCGTGCGCCTGATGCGTCACGGCCAGGGCCAACGCGTCCGTGGCGTCGAGTCCGGCCGACGAAAGATCGAAACGTCGCAATCCGCGCACGGTGAGCAGCATCACCCGCCGCACCTGTTCCTTCTCCGCCGCCCCCGCGCCGCAGATGGTCTTCTTCACCGTCGCCGGCGGATACTCCGCGACCGGCACGCCTCGCCGCCCGAGAGTCGCCAGCAGGGCGCCGCGCGCCTCGGCCAGCACCAGCGCCGAGCGGACGTTGATCTTCGTGAACGGCGTTTCCACCGCGGCGACGTCGACCTCCCGCCCTTCGAGGAAGTCGTCCATCGCCCGCGCGAGGAACCCCAAGCCGTCGGCGCGCCCGAGTCCCTCCGGCACGCGCCAGACTCCGAGCTCGAGGCCGACGACCTCGTCCCCCCTGAATACAGCAAGGGCGAAGCCCGTCCGCTGGGACCCGGGATCGACGCCCAGGACGCGGAATCCGGCTTCGCCCGTCATCGGCGGCCCTGCGGCCGGCTCAAGCGCCGACCGACTCGTCGATGTCGCAGTTCGCGGCGACCTTCTGCACGTCGTCGTGGTCGTCCAAGGCCTCGAGCAGCGAAAGCAGGCTCTCCGCCTTCTTCCCCTCGACGCGGACGAGGTTCTTCGGGATCATCGCGACCTCGCCCTTGGCGACCTTGATCCCGGCCTTCTCGACCGCCTCGCGCACGTTCTCGAAGCTCTCGGGCGCGGCGTAGACTTCGAAGACGTCCCCTTCGAGCCGCACGTCGTCGCCGCCGGCCTCCAGAACGACTTCCATCAGCTTCTCTTCCTCGACGCCGTCCGCCGGGATCTCGATGTACCCCTTGCGGTCGAACATCCAGGAGACGCAGCCCGGAACGCCCAGCTCGCCGCCGTAGCGGCTGAAGAGGAACCTCATCTCGCTCGCCGTGCGGTTCCGGTTGTCGGTCAGGACGTTGGCGATGACGGCCACGCCGGACGGGCCGTGCCCTTCGTAGACGACCTCTTCGTAGTTCGCGCCCAGTCCGCCGCCGACGCCCTTCTTGATGGCGGCCTCGATCCGATCTTTGGGCATGTTGACGTCGCGCGCCGCGGCGATGGCCGCCCGGAGCCGCGCGTTCGCGTCAGGATCGCCGCCGCCCGCCTTCGCGGCGACGACGATCTCGCGCCCGGCTTTGGTGAATTGCTTCGCCTTGGCCGCGTCCTGCGCGCCCTTGCGGTGCTTGATGTTGGCCCACTTCGAGTGCCCGCTCATCGATCGGTCCTCTGGCTGTTCGCTAGCCGGCCAGACTGTAGCACGACCGGCCTAATAAAGAAGAACCCCCGCCCGAAGGCGGGGGTCCCATTAACACCCGGCGACGTCCTACTCTTCCACGCAGCTTCCCGCGCAGTACCATCGGCGCTGAGGGGCTTAACTGCCGTGTTCGGGATGGGAACGGGTGTGGCCCCCTCGCTATGGTCACCGGGAATTTCCTCGGTGTTTCTTGATTTCAACGCGGTGGCCCTTTCGGACCGCCTCGACAATTCGACGTTGGCCGCTGAAAGTGTTGAGCCTGTGGACAGCACCAAACAAAGGATCAAACGGTTTAGGTCAAGCCTCACGACCGATTAGTACCGGTCAGCTGAGCGTGTTGCCACGCTTGCACTTCCGGCCTATCAACCTCGTAGTCTCCGAGGGGTCTTTAGGGATTGCTCCGGGAGACCTCATCTTGGGGTGGGCTTCGCGCTTATATGCATTCAGCGCTTATCCTTTCCGAACATAGCTACCCGGCGCTGCGCCTGGCGGCACAACCGGTACACTAGAGGTCCGTGGTTCCCGGTCCTCTCGTACTAGGGAACCATCCCCGCAAGTCTCCTACGCCCACACCAGATAGGGACCGAACTGTCTCGCGACGTTCTGAACCCAGCTCACGTACCGCTTTAACCGGCGAACAGCCGGACCCTTGGGACCTGCTTCAGCCCCAGGATGCGATGAGCCGACATCGAGGTGCCAAACCCCGCCGTCGATGTGGACTCTTGGGCGGGATCAGCCTGTTATCCCCGGAGTACCTTTTATCCGTTGAGCGACGGCCCTTCCATACAGAACCGCCGGATCACTAAGGCCCGCTTTCGCGTCTGCTCGACTTGTAGGTCTCACAGTCAGGCCGGCTTATGCCTTTACACTCTACGGCTGGTTTCCAAACAGCCTGAGCCGACCTTCGCACGCCTCCGTTACATTTTAGGAGGCGACCGCCCCAGTCAAACTACCCGCCTGACAATGTCCCTGAGCCGGATTCACGGCTCTAGGTTAGAAACTCAGAACGACAAGGGTGGTATCTCACCATTGGCTCCACCGGATCTGACGACCCAGCTTCAAAGCCTCCCACCTATCCTGCACAAGTCGCACCGAATTCCACTGCCAAGGTGCAGTAAAGGTTCACAGGGTCTTTCCGTCTAGGTGCGGGTAACCTGCATCCTCACAGGTGCTACAGATTCGCTGAGCTTCTCGCTGAGACAGCGCCCAGATCGTTACGCCATTCGTGCAGGTCGGAACTTACCCGACAAGGAATTTCGCTACCTTAGGACCGTTATAGTTACGGCCGCCGTTTACCGGGGCTTCGATTCAGAGCTTCGCTTGCGCTGACTCCTCCTCTTAACCTTCCGGCACCGGGCAGGCGTCACACCCTATACGTCGTTTTCGACTTAGCAGAGTGCTGTGTTTTTGGTAAACAGTCGCCTGGGCCCATTCACTGCGACCCCCTCGGGCTATTAACCCTACCGGGGCACCCCTTATCCCGAAGTTACGGGGCTATTTTGCCGAGTTCCTTAGCGAGAAATCACTCACGCGCCTGAGGATTTTCTCCTCGTCTACCAGTGTCGGTTTGAGGTACGGACAGCACAGCAATTAACGCTAGAGGATTTTCTTGGCAGTGTGGCATCAACGAGTTCGTTTGGCACAAGGCCGCACTTCCCCCTTGGCCTCGCGGTATGTGGCCTCCGGATTTGCCTAGAGACCCCGCTTGGTTTCGGGCCAGCCACTTCCAACCGGCTGTACGCCTAGCCTCCTGCGTCTCCCCATTGCTCACTGTGCTGGTGCAGGAATGTTGACCTGCTGCCCATCGGCTACGCCTTTCGGCCTCGCCTTAGGATCCGACTCACCCTGAGCGGACGAACCTTCCTCAGGAAACCTTAGACTTGCGGCGACGAAGATTCTCACTTCGTTTATCGCTACTTGTGCCGGCAGAGTCTCTTCCATAGGCCGCTACCAGTCCTTGCCGGTCTGGCTTGTATCTCCTACGGAATGCTCCCCTACCACTCGCTTGCGCGAGTCCGCAGCTTCGGTGACAGGCTTAGCCCCGTTACATTATCGGCACAGGGCCGCTCGACTAGTGAGCTGTTACGCTTTCTTTGAAGGATGGCTGCTTCTAAGCCAACCTCCTAGCTGTCACAGCAGCCCCACATCCTTTACCACTTAGCCTGTACTTTGGGACCTTAGCTGGCGGTCTGGGTTCTTTCCCTTTTGACGACGAACCTTATTGCCCGCCGTCTGACTCCCACGCTCTGGCTTGACGGCATTCAGAGTTTCCAAGGATTCGGTAGGTTGTCACACCCCCTAGTCCTGAGAGTACTTTACCACCGTCAAGAAACGCGTGAGGCTAGCCCTAAAGCTATTTCGGGGAGAACGAGCTATAACTCAGTTTGATTGGCCTTTCACCACTACCCTCAGCTCATCCAAGCGGTTTTCAACCCACAATGGTTCGGGCCTCCACGTGGTGTTACCCACGCTTCACCCTGGCCAAGGGTAGATCACTAAGCTTCGCGTTTACTCCCGACGACTAGACGCCCTATTCGGACTCGCTTTCGCTGCGGCTGGCTTATCGCTTAACCTTGCCGCCGAGAGTAACTAGCCGGCTCATTATGCAAAAGGCACGCGGTCAGGCATTGCCGATTGCTCGGCCATGGCCCTCCCACAGCTTGTAAGCATGCGGTTTCAGGTTCTATTTCACTCCCCTAACAGGGGTTCTTTTCGCCTTTCCCTCACGGTACTAGTGCACTATCGGTCGCAGGAGAATACTTAGCCTTGGAAGATGGTCCTCCCGGATTCCCACAGGGTTCCACGTGCCCCGTGGTACTCGGGAACGACTCCAGGGAGCCATCACGCTTTCGTCTACAGGGTTTTTACCTTCTGTGACCGGCC
>JAJFTU010000298.1 GCA_021372775.1 bacterium
CGCGCCGAGGTTGATCATCCAGTAGTAGATGCCGAAGCCGATCGCCGAGGTTTTCTCGTCGGTCGTCCGCGCCAGCGTGCCGGAGATGATCGGCTTGAACAGCCCCGCGCCGAGCGCCATCAGCAGCAGGAAGACGAAGACCACGCCGTACGACGACGCGCCGCCCGCGGCGAAGTACCCCGCGGCGAGCAGCGAGAAGGCGACGAGGAGCATCCGCCGGTAGCCGTAGCGGTCGGCGAGCGCGCCGCCGAGGATCGGCACGACGTAGACCGCGGCGTAGACGACCGACTGCAGGAAGCCGACCGCCTGGACGTCGAACTTCAGCTCCGAGACGAGGTAGACGCCGAGGACCGAGTTGAGGCCGTAGTAGGCGGCCCGCTCGAACAGCTCCATCACGTTGGCGAGCCAGAAGACGCGCGGGAAGTCGCGGAGCCGGACGGAGGGCATGCGGGTCCTTTCCTCGGATGGCGGGCCGCCCATTCTACCCGGGCGCGCTGCTACAATCGCCGCCCATGAACGAACCTGTCGAAGCGCCCCCCGTCGCCGGCCTTCCCGAAAACGCCCATCGCCCGCTCCGCTCGGGCGAGACCTACGAGCCGGTCGTCCCCGCCGCGGCCGCGCCGCCGGAGTTCACGCGGCGCGCCCTCTTCCTCGGCCTCGGGATGACGGTCCTCTTCTCCGCCGCCGCGGCGTACATCGCGCTCAAGCTCGGCCAGGGGATCGAGACGGCGATCCCGATCGCCATTCTCGCGGTCGGCTACTCGGCGCTGGTCCGCCGTCCTTCGACGCTGCTGGAGAACCTGCAGGTCGTGGCCCTCGGCGCGACGGCGGGGATCGTCGTCGGCGGTTCGGTCTTCGTCATGCCGGCCTTCTTCCTGCTCGACCTCGACCAGCGGACCGGCTTCGCCCAGATCTTCCTCGTGCCGTTCCTCGGCGCCACGCTCGGCGTGCTCTTCCTCATTCCGTTCCGGCGGTACTTCGTCGCCGACATGCACGGCAAGCTGCCGTTCCCCGAGGCGACCGCCTCGACCGAGGTCCTCGTCGCCGGCGAGCGGGGCGGCGAGTCGGCGCGCGTGCTGCTGGCGGCGCTCGGCGGCGGCTTCGCGCTCGACTACCTCGCGCTCGGCTTCAAGACCTGGACCGACAACTTCACCAGCGCCCTGCTCCCGCTCGGCGACGCGCTGGCCCGCAAGGTCAAGGCGGTCTTCACGCTCAACACCTCCGCGGCGGTGCTCGGCCTCGGCTACATCGTCGGCGTCCGCTACGCCTCGATCATCTGCGCCGGCTCGTTCCTCTCCTACCTCGTCCTCGTGCCGCTGGTGGCGCGGATCGGCGGGCAGGTCGCCGGGCCGCTCTTCCCCGGCCTGCCGGCGGTCGCCGACCTCGACGCGGCCGGCATCTTCACCAACTACGTCCGGCCGATCGGCATCGGCGGGATCTTCGCCGCCGGCCTGATCTCGATCGGCAAGATGAGCCCGGTGATCGTGGAGGCGATCCGCCAGGTCTTCGGCCAGATCCGCAAGCGGGGCGCGGAGCGGGCGGGCGAAGAGAAGCCGCGCACCGACCGCGACGTGCCGATGACGACGGTCGCGCTGCTGATCCTCGCCACCGCGGCGGCGATCGGCCTCTACTTCCGCTTCGGCGTCCTCGGCGGCCAACCCGCGGCGGGACTCAAGACGCTCGTCGCGCTGGCGCTGACGCTCGGGATCACCTTCCTCTTCGCCTCGGTCTCCGCGTGGGCGGTGGCGATGATCTCCACCACGCCGATCTCGGGCATGACGATCACGACGCTGATCGTCTCCGCCGTGACCCTCGCCGGGATCGGCCTCTCCGGCCCCGACGGCTCGGTCGCGCTGCTGCTGATCGGCGGCGTCGTCTGCACCGCCCTCTCGATGACCGGCTCGATGGCCACGCTGATGAAGATGGGCTACTGGCTCGGCGGCACGCCGAAGCGGATCCAGGCCTCGCTGATCCTCGGCTCGGCCCTCGCCTCGATGACCGTGACGGCGGTGATCATCCTCTTCGCGCACACCAAGGGCTACGTCGTCGGCCCCGGCCACCCCGAGCCGATGCCGGCGCCGCAGGCGAACGCGATGGCCGCGGTCGTCCGCTCCGTGATGGCCTCGGCCGGCGCGCCGTGGTTCCTCTACGGACTCGGCGCCGTGATCGCGGTGATCGTGGAGATGGTCGGCGTCTCGGCGCTGGCCTTCGCCCTCGGGATGTACCTGCCGCTCGAACTGAACACGCCGATCCTCGGCGGCGCGCTCGTCGGCTGGTTCATCCAGCGCAGCGCGAAGGGGAACGAGCGGCTGGAGAAGGCGCGCAACGACCGCGGCACGCTCGTCGCCTCGGGCTTGATCGCCGGCGGCGCCTTGGCCGGCGTCCTCGACGGCGTCGTCGCCGGCGTCGAGCAGACGTTCCACCTCGAGTGGTTCGACGGCCACATGCTGCCGCACCTGCCGTGGAACGCCGAGACCGCGAACATCCTCGGCCTCGTCGTCTTCCTCGCCCTCGCCTACATCGTCTACCGCGACGCGCGCCGCGTCCGCGCCTGAGGCGGGACGCGCGCCGGGACTAGACGATCCCGACGCCGCCGCGCGCCGAGACTAGACGATGCGCACGCCGCCGCGCGCCGCGGCGACGACCGGGCCGGGCGCCTGCTCCATCACCGCGAACTCCTCCGGCGTGAGGCAGAGCGGACGGACCGGCGAAACGGCCGCGAGCGCGGCGCGGAGCAGCGCGTTCCGCTCCCGCACAGGCACGCCGCGGAACGCCTCCGCGACGAGCAGCAGCCCCGGCGGACTCGTCCCGATCGCCGCCGGGCGGTCGGGCGGGTCGAAGAGGATCGCCGCGCGCGGATGGAACCGTTCGACGAGCAGCGGCGCCAGTTCGCGCCGCGCCCACTGCACCACCGGATGAAGTTCGTCGAGCATCGACAGATCGTACCCGCCCCGGCGCGCCGAGGCTTGCGTTCCGCGACGCGGGCGCCGCTCTCCGCCGGCCTCGACCGGCGGCGGCCTGCCGTCCGCGACGCGGAACGCCGCCTTCCCCGGCCGCGGCCGGCTACGGCTTGTAGTCCACGACGCGGACCACGATCTCCCCGGCGTCGGGCGGCACGTCCTCGAGCTCGATCCGGAAGGCGCCGGTCTGCCCGGGGACGAGCCGCGGCGGCGCCAAGCGCGCGGTCGCGGTGGCGACGACGGCCCCCGACGGATCGCGCGCCTCGGCGGCGACGTCGATCTCGCCCAGCGGAACCGGCCCGCGGTTGCGCAGCACGCCGCGCACGACGACCGCGGCGCCGTTCCGCTCGACCCGCTTCGACTCCACCGCCAGCAGGCGCGGCAGGCCGCGCTCGCGCAACGCGGCGAGCGTCATCGGTTCCCAATGGGCGAGCGAGAGCGCGGTCAGCGCCTCGCGGTCCGCCTCCTCGCCGCGCCCCGCCGCGTCGAGCAGGAAGGCGCGCAGCGCGTGGTAGTCCGGAACCGCCGCGACCCCCGGATCGGCCAGCGCGCGGCCGATCTCGGCCAGCGCCTCGTCGGTCTTCCCCGCCCGCCCGAGGCACTCCGCCAGCACCGCCCGCGCCTCCGCCTCGGTCGCCGGCGGGAGCCCGCGCGCCAGCGCGGCCCGCGAGTCGGCCTCGGCCTCGGCGCACCGCCCTTGCTGCGCGCGGAGGGCGCCCCGCGTCTGCAGCGCCGCGCCGTCCTGCGGGTCGAGCGCCAGCGCGCGGCCGACCAGTTCCTCGACGGCGGCGTAGGCGCCGCGCGACCAGGCGATCTCCGCCGCCTCGCGCAGGATCGCCGGCGAACGCGGCTGCGCGGCGAGCGCGCGGCGGGCCAACTCGTCGGCCCGCGCGAGATCCCCCGCCTCCCGGCGCCGGCGCATCTCGCGGGCGAGCGCCTCCGGCGGCGCCGTCTCCGGCGAGCCGGCGGCCGCGCGGTCGATCTCCTCCGCCTTGACCAGCAGCGGGCGGACGACCTCGACCGGCACGGCGAAGTTGATGTTCTGCCCTTCGGACAGCGTGAGGGACGACACGCCGACGACACGCCCCTCGACGTCGAGCAACGGCCCCCCCGAACTGCCCGGACTGATCGGCGCCGTCACCTGCACCAGTTCGGGCCCGCGCTCGTCGAGCCGCCGCCGCGCGGAGACGATCCCGTCGGAGACGGTGAAGTCGTAGCCGCGCGGATGGCCGACGGCGACGACGCGCGCGCCGACCGGCGGCGACGCGGCCGCGAGGGGGAGCGGCGCCGCGGCGAACCCGACGACCCGCAGCACGGCGACGTCGGACGGCTCGTCCTCGATCAGCGCCTCGACCGAGGCGAAGACCGCCCCTTCGTAGGTCCGCACGAGCGGCCGCCGCACGCCGCGCAGCACGTGGGCGCTGGTCACGACCAGCCCCGGCGCTCCGGCCGCGAACCCCGCGCCGAACGACGTGTCGCCGCTGCCCTCGACCGTGCCGAGGACCTCCACGACCGACGGACGGACCCGCCGCGCCAGCTCCTCCAGCGGCGTCGCCGCCCCCGGCGGCGCGGGGGCCGCGGCGGACGCGGCGACCGGCGCGCTCCGCGGCGGGGGGGCCGCGGCGGGAGGCGCGGCCGGCGCGCCGGGCGGCGGCGCGGCCGCCGCGAAAAGCGGCAACAACAGCGCGACGATCGTCATTTGCGGCCGCACGGCGGGGCTCCTCCCCGAACAATATAGGGGCGGAGCGTCCCGCCGCGGACGCGCCCCGCGCGGAGGTGTTTGACCTGCGGCGCCAGGGCTGCGACATTTGCCGCAGGAGGGGAGACGGTGGGCGACGCAAAGCGGTTTTGGCGGGAATCGATCGGGGTCGTGGCGCCCGGCGGCGCCGGGACCGCCTCGACCGAGTCCGCGCGGCCGCCGGCCGCCGCCTCCTCCGTGCCGCGCCTCGGCCCGCTGATGGGCGCAGCGCAGCTCGCGCAGATCAACGCCGCGCTCGGCCGCCTGCCGATCGGCAGCATCGCCTTCGCCGACGAGGTCGGCCGCCGCCTGTGGCGCAACCCCGCCGCCGAGGACCTGCGCCTCCTGTCGATCGTCGCCGAGAACGAACCGCTCCTGCCCTCCGGCAGCTCGGCGCGCGAACTCGCCGTCCGCTGCGTGGCGATCCGCCAGCGCTCCGAGCGCCTGGCGGAGCAGGGGCGCCGCGCCGCGCTCGACCCGGCGCCGCTGCAGTTCCGCGCCGCCGAATGGTCGCGGCTCGCGCGGTCGCTGCGCGAAGGCCGGCCGGTCGT
>JAJFTU010000299.1 GCA_021372775.1 bacterium
ATGACCCCCGACACGCTGGGCGAGGTTTACCGCTACGTTCCCTCGGTCACCGAGGTCCTCGTCGGCTTCGGCATCCTCGGCCTCGGCTTTCTCCTCTTCACGATCCTCGTGCGGATCGCCGTCCCGATCCTCACGCGCGACTTCACGGCCCCGGCCCCGGCCCCGGCCCCGACCCCGGCCCCGAACCCGGCCCCGGCCCCGTAGGGGAGGCTGGCGCGTCCCGACGGTCGTTCGCCCGCGCGAGACTCCTCCGCGCCTGCCTCCCGACGTGAACACAGCACCCCCTTGCCTTTCGGCATTGAGTCAACGTCTCGCGAGTTCCCTCTCGCCCCGCGAGCCCAACACCGCCGCGAGACCCGCGACGATCGCGGATAATGGCCGCGGAGGAAGAGACCATGACCGACCAGCGGCCGCGCGACCTGTCCTCGCCGATCCGCGCGTTCCTCTCGCCCGCGCCGCCCGCGCTGCGGGAGGCCCAGACCGTCGCCGACGCCGTGCGCGAGCTGCGCGCGAGCGACGTGCCGCCGGGGGGCGTCGTCTACTTCTACGCCGTGGACGAGGCGGGACGCCTCTCCGGCGTCCTCTCGACGCGCCAACTGCTGCTCGAGGCCCCCGACAAGACGGTCGGGGAGATCATGTCCCGCGAGGTCGTGCGGGTGGGCGCCGACGGCACGCTGCGCGACGCGGCGCGGCTGATGCTCGGGCGCCGTCTCCTCGCCGCGCCGGTCGTGGACGACGACGGCCGCCTCGTCGGCGCGATCGACGTCGCGGCGTTCGCCGACGGCCTCTCGACGTCGCTGGAGGAGTTCGACCGCGACGACTTCTTCCAGCTCGTCGGCGTGCGCCTCGCGCGCGAAGGCGAGACGGCGCTCCGCTCCTGGCGCCGCCGCTTCCCCTGGCTGCTCTGCAACATCGTCGGCGGCCTGGTCTGCGCCGCGATCGTCGCCGCGCACCGGCCGCTGACCGAGGCCGCGCCGCTCCTCGCCGCGTTCGTGCCGCTGGCGCTCGCCCTCGCCGAGAGTCTGGGGATGCAGTCGACGACGCTGGCGCTGCAGTCGCTGCACGGCGCGCGCCGCCCCGGACTGCGGTTCCTCGTCGCCGGCCTGAAGCGGGAGGCGGCGACCGCCGCGCTGCTCGCGTTGGCCTGCGGCGCCCTCGTCGCCGGCGCGTCGTGGATCTGGCGCGGCGAGCGGGCGCTCGTTCTCGCGGTCGGCCTCGGCGTCGGTTCGGGCATGCTCGTCGCGGGGCTGTTCGGCGTCGCCGTGCCGGTGCTGGTCCGCGCGCTGAAGGTCGATCCGCGCGTCGCCTCCGGGCCGATCGTCCTCGCCGCCTCCGACCTCTGCGCGCTCGGCGGCTACTTCTTCTGCGCCTCCGTCTGGCTCGCCTGACCTGCGCGCCGCGCGCGGTTCGCTCGACGTGGGCGCCGCGCGCGGTTCGTTTGATCGGCGCGCCGCGCGCGGTTCGTCGGGCGAACGCCGTAGGGGAGGCTGGCGCGTCCCGACGATCGTTCGCCCGCGCAAGACGCCTCCGCGCCTGCCTCCCGACGTGCAATACGCGGAACGTTGCCTTTGAGGCATCGAACGGCAAGGACGCGCGAGGTCCACGTCGGGCGGCAGGCGCGGAAGAATCCTGAGCGAGGACACGACGATCGGGACGCGCCAGCCGCCCCTAGGGCGCCGCGGGCATCGGGACGCGCGGACGGCGCGGCGAGCGTCGGAACGCGAAGGGCGCGCGGACAGCGAGACGCGCATCCGGGCGCGCGGACGGGACAACGGGCGTCGGGGCGGGTCAGCGGCGCTTGGTCCGCTCCGCGAGACGGTGGCCGGCGGCGAGCAGCCGCGCCCGCTGCTCCTCGATCGAGCCGAGGTCCTGCGGCGCGGCCTCCGGACGCCGCGGCGCCAAGGGGACCGCACGCGGATCGGACCGCGCGACGAAGCGCGCCCGCGGGTTGTCCAGCCGCTTGGCGAGCTTGGCCTCGATCTCCGCGGCGAGCGGCGCGGTCGCGCGCTCCCACCCTTCGCCGGCGAACGTCACGACGACGTCGTCGCCGACGAACGCGATCTCCGCGACCTGCTCGGCGAGGCGCGCGCCGAGCGCCTCGGCCACCTTCGCCTTGCGCGCGAGAAGCCACAGGCGCCCCGGCGCGTTCGGCGGCGGCGCGAACGCGGACAGCGCCGTCAGGCCGGCCTTGGAGCGTCTGCGGGTTCGGTCGTCCACGCCCCGAGAATAGCAGCCGCCGGCCGAAACTGAGTACACTCCCCCTCCGGAGGTGTCCCGTGCCCCGCGACGAACAGTGCCGTTTCCGCTCGAGCCTCGGCGGCGCGACCCGCTGCGCCGATCCCGTCTACGCCGACGGGTTCTGCCGCTTCCATCACGGCTGCCTGCTGCGCGGCGAGATCCTGCCGAACGGCCAGATCAACGAAATGCTCTCCGACCAGAACCGCCGGCGCACGATCAACTTCCACGGACTCGTCCAGGACGAGCGCCCCTACCGCGACGGCGAGCCGCTGTAGGGCGCGGCCCGCGTCGCGACCGCCGTCGCGCGGGACGGGCGACGCGCCCCCTCAGAACAGGCGCGGCCCGCTTCGCGCGCCGTCGCGCGGGACGGGCGACGCCGCGGCCCCTCAGAACAGGCGCGGCCCGTGCGGATCGTCCTTCGCCGCGCGCGAACGCCGCCCGCGATGGCGCTCGTTCGCCGCGACCGGCTTGGCCTGCGGTTCCTTGCCCTTCGCCGCCGCCGCCTTCGGCCGCGCCGCGGCCGGCGCGTCGTCCTTGGCCCCGGGCGCGGAGGCGGCCTTCGGCCGCGCCGCGGACGCCGCCCCGTCGTCGGCCGCGGACGACGCGGCGGCGCGGCGCGTCGGCGGCGGCGCGGGGAAGACGCCGTCGAGGGCCTCGGCGACGATCCGCCGCGTGTCCTCCGGGAAGTCCGCCCCGGCCATCCAGCGGAGATAGCCCGGCTCCTGCGCCGCCATCTCCCGCAGCGTCCGCCCGCGGTGCTTGCCGAAGCGGATCGCCGCCTCCCCCGCCCGGTTCCACTCCAGCTTCCCGCCGGAGTCCACGAACCGCGGCCCCGCCGCGGCGCAGAGCTCGTTGAGCTCGTCCGGATCGCGCGGCAGGTCCTCGTAGCGCGCGAACTGCGCGTCGAAGACGTCGAGCGTGGCCCGCGCGTCGTCGAGCGCGGAGTGGGCGCCGACGTGCTCGCGCCCGCAGTAGAACCGCACCGCGGCGCCGAGGTCGCGCGGCTCCTTGGCGTGGAAGATCCGCATCGCGTCGAAGTGCCGCCGCGGCCCGTCGGGTATCTCGATCCCCGCGCGGCGCAGGTCGGCCGCGATCAGCGGCCAGTCGAAGCGGAGCGAGTTGAAGCCGCAGAGGTCGGCGCCGTCGAACATCTCGAGGATCCGCGGCGCGAGCTCGCCGATGCGCGGCGCCCCGACGACGTCGGCGTCGGCGATGCCGTGGACCGCGGTCGCCTCGGGCGGGATCGGCATCTCCGGATCGACGAGCGATTCGAGCGTCGTCTCGCGCCCGTCCGGCTCGACGCGGATCAGCGCCAGTTGCACCACGCGGTCCTTCGTCGGATCCGCGCCGGTCGTTTCAAGGTCGAAGCAGACCATCGGCCGCTGCAGTCGCCAGTTCTTCATCGTCGGACACCCCTCGTCGCCCCCACGGTACCGCAACTCGCCGCCCGCGGGCGACCCGGGCCGTTCGACCGCCGCGGGCCCGGGGTCAGGAACAAGTCACACCGGCGTCACAACGCCGCCCCGCGCCGTCGTTCACACTGTCCGCCTCGATGTCCGAAGAAGGAGGTCCGATGAACTTGGTTCCGTTCCCCGCGCACGACGGCGAAGAGCCGCGCGATGGATCGGTCCCGCGGCGCGCCGCCGTTTCCTTCGCGCGCCTGCTCGAGACGAAGCTCGCCGGCGCCTTTCCCGGCGAGAGGTTCCGCGCCTATCCCGACCGCGACGGGGCCAACGTGATCCTCGCCGCCCCCAGCCCCGCCTCCGGCGTCAGCGCCGAGCGGTTCGAGCTCAAGGTCCGCACCCTCGTCTCCCGCCTCGTGCGCAGCGCGCCCTGGGACCGCGAGGGGGGCCTCGCGAGCTGATCAGAGCTCGATCGCGTCCCCGGCGGCCAACGGCCGCCACGTCCAACCGGACAGCGCCGCGGCCGCCTCGGCCGCCAGAGTCTCCTCCGCCCCCGGCTTGAAGTGCGTCAGGAGCAGCTCCGGGCGGCGCCGCAGGCGGGCGAGGTCCTGCGCCAGCGACGCCGGCGTGTAGTGGCCGGTCGTCGCCGCCCGCTCCGCGTCGGCGTTCGGGAAGGACATCTCGACGACGAGGATCTCCAGCCGCGGCAGCGCCTCGAGCGCGGCCATCAGCTCCGGGCAGGGCCCCGTGTCGCCGGTGAAGGCCGCCGTGCGCCGCGGACCGACGACCGCGTAGCCGACGGCGGGGATCGCGTGCCGCGCCGGCAGCGCCACGATCGCGCACTCGTCGAGCTGCAGCGAGTCCCCCGGCGCGAGATCGGCGAACGCCAAGGCGGGCTTGGCGGGGGTCGGCAGCCGGCGGAAGTCGGGCCAGATGTCCCCCGTGAACAGCTTCTCCCCGACCGTCGCGAGGCTCGTCTCGAGGCCGTGGACGACGAGCGGCGGGCCGGGACGGCCGGCGACCGCCCCGGCGAGGAACGGCAGCGCGGCGCAGTGATCCAGATGGGCGTGGGTGAGGAAGACGCGCCGCAGCGATTCCATCGCCGACGGCGGCAGCTCCCCCGCGCCGGTTCCCGCGTCGAGCAGCGCGCGGTCCTCCGGCAGCCAGAGCGACGTCGTGCGCCGCCCCTCGCCCAGTCCTCCGCTCGTGCCCAGAGCCTCGATCCTCATTCGCCCCTCGCCGCGGCCGCCTGCGCCGCGCCACGAAAGTACCGCGCAAAACAAGCGGCGCGCCCCCGGGGAGGCGCGCCGCCGAAAAGGGCCGCGGCGACCCGCGCCGCGGACGGAGCTACTCGCCGGTCGTCTCGAGCCCCGGCGCCTCCTGCTTGCTCTTCCAAACGGCCCAGCCGATCACCGCCATGCAGACGACGGCGAGGAGGATGCCGATCTGCCAGTGTTCGGAGATCGTGGTCTTCCCCGCCTCGACGGTGCGGCCGATCACGCTGTAGTTCAGCACGAGGCCGAGCGTCAGCAGGCTCACCATGTTCATCACCTTGATCAGCGGGTTGATCGCCGGCCCGGCCGTGTCCTTCAGCGGGTCGCCGACCGTGTCGCCGGTGACGGCCGCCTTGTGCGCCTCGGACCCCTTGCCGCCGTAGACGCCGTCCTCGATCGTCTTCTTGGCGTTGTCCCAGGCGCCGCCGGCGTTGGCCATGAAGACGGCGAGGAGCTGGCCGACGAGGATCATCCCGGCGAGGAAGCCGCCGAGGGCGTACGGGCCGAGGAGGAAGCCGACCATCAGCGGGGCGAGGATGGCGAGGAATCCGGGGCCGATCAGTTCCTTCTGCGCGGTGCGCGTGCAGATGTCCACGACGCGGCCGTAGTCCGGCTTCTTCGTCCCTTCCCAGATCGCCATGTCGCGGAACTGCAGGCGGCATTCCTTGACGATGTAGAACGCGGCGCGCCCGACGGCGCGGATCAGCATGCTGCTGAAGAGGAACGGCACGGCGCCGCCGAGCAGCAGGCCGATGAAGACGATCGGCTGGGCGAACGTCAGCCCGCCGGCCTCGGCGTTGTACTGCCCGACCGTCATCTGCGAGATCTTGTCCTCGCTGCCGACGGCGATCACGGCGATGAAGCTGGAGAAGAGGGAGACGGCGGCGATCACGGCCGAGCCGATGGCGATCCCCTTCGTCTCCGCCTTGGTCGTGTTCCCGACGGCGTCGAGGTCGGCGAGGATCTGGCGGGCCCGCTTGTAGCTGCCGGGCTGCTCCCGCTCCATCTCCTCCGGGTCGTAGCCCATTTCGCCGATGCCGTTGGCGTTGTCGGCGACCGGCCCGAAGACGTCCATCGAAATCGTGTTGCCGGTGAGGGTGAGCATCCCGATGCCGGTCATCGCCACGCCGTAGGCGATGAACATCGGCGGGGCGCCGGCGTAGCACATCACGGAGAGCAGCACCGCCGCGCCGATGACGACGATCGCGGCCACCGTGCTCTCGTAGCCGAGGGCGAACCCTTCGATGATGTTCGTGGCGTGGCCGGTGGTGCAGGCCTTGGCCAGCGCCTTGACCGGCGGGTGCTGCGTGTGGGTGTAGTAGCTGGTGACCTTGTTGAGGCCGATGGCGAGGAAGACGCCGACGAGGCAGGTCAGCGCCGGGCGCATGTCGAGGCCGGCCACGCCCCAGGAGGCCCACCAGCCGAGGTTCGCCGGGTCGCCGCCGAGGAAGCCGAGCTTGGCCATCGGGTTCGCCGTCAGGTAGGCGGCGTCGAAGCGCAGGTAGCCGAAGCCGAGGAGGAAGAAGCCGGCCACGCTGATCAAGGAGCCGATGAAGAAGCCGCGGTGGACCGAGCGGAGGGCGGTGTCCGACGTGTCGTGCGGGCCGGCCTTCACGGTGTAGGTGGAGATGATCGAGCCGAGCACGCCGATGCCGCGGACGAGGAGCGGGAAGATCACGCCCTTGTGCCCGAAGCTCGCCATGCCGAGGATCATCGCCGCGACGATCGTGACCTCGTAGCTCTCGAAGATGTCGGCGGCCATTCCGGCGCAGTCGCCGACGTTGTCGCCGACGTTGTCGGCGATCGTCGCCGCGTTGCGCGGGTCGTCTTCCGGAATGCTCTTCTCGATCTTGCCGACGAGGTCCGCGCCGACGTCCGCGGCCTTGGTGTAGATGCCGCCGCCGACGCGCATGAACAGCGCGAGCAGCGTGCCGCCGAAGCCGAAGCCGAGCAGGGCCTCGTAGGCGTCCACGCCGTAGAACAGGAAGATCATCGTGCCGCCGAGCAGCCCGAGGCCGTCGGTCAGCATCCCGGTCACGGTGCCGGTGCGGTAGCCGAGCTGCATCGCCTCGCCGTAGCTGCGGCGGGCGGCGGCGGCGACGCGCAGGTTGCCGGTCGTCGCCAGGCGCATCCCGACGAAGCCGACCGTCCAGCTGAAGAGGGCGCCGATGAGGAAGGCGCCGGCGCGGCCGAAGCGGAAGGCGTTGTTGTGGCCGGTGTAGGTCGCGGCCAGCAGGATCGTGATGATCACGATCAGCGGACCGATCCGCTTGAACTGGGCCGCGAGGTAGGAGTTCGCCCCTTCGCGCACGGCGGCGGCGATCTCCTGCATCTTCTTGGTCCCCTGCTCCGCCCGGTTGACCTGCCGCATCAGCAGCAGCGCGTAGAGCAGCCCCGCGACGGCGACGAGCAGCACCGCGAGCAGGCAGATCCGCTCGAGCATGTTGAAGTTCGGGTCGGTGAACGGCGTGAAGAAGCTGAAGTGCCGTTCCGCCTCGGGAGCGGGCGCCGGCTGCGCGGCGGGCGCCGTCTCGGCGGCCTTCGCCGGCGCGGAGTGTTCGGCGGGCGCGGGAGCGGCCTGCCCCGCCGGCGCGGTCTGCGCCGCGGGCGTCTTCGCCGGCGTCGCGGCCGGCGC